>NZ_JBDPLX010000021.1:0-123277 GCF_039871815.1 Micromonospora sp. B9E7 | reverse complement strand
TGATCCAACGCCGCGCCCACGGCTACGCCGACCTCGACAACCTCACCGAAATGATCCACCTCTGCCACGGCGGAGTCACTACCCCACTACCCACAGCAACCCGCTAATTGGCACAGGTGTACGACAATTTCAGTCACCATGATCAATGCGTGAAGCACGCTCGTTCACCGGCTCGCAGGCAGGCGTGATCACCACCTCGGTGCGACGGTAGCCGTAGCGTCGACCGCCCGACTGGCGGCCGTGGGCGGAAACCGCCTGAAAGGCGGGGCGTAAGTGAAAATCACCCGATTAGCTGCCACGCGCGCTGACCGCCGATCGGCGGCCACGGGTGTCGATCACCCGGTTGGCAGCCGCAGCCGCCGACCCGGAGCGTCAGTCGCGTCGGATCGCACCTGGTCCGGCGGTGATGTCGATGTCACCGCTCTCCACGTCGTGCCCTGCTGCGCAGCGGAGCACCGCGCGTACCGGTTCGCCGCAGTTGCGGTGGGTGGAGGTGACGGACGGCCCGGCCTCGTCGGCGGCCCAGGTGTCACCCCAGTTGCGGAGCGCGGTGATCACGGGCAGCAGTTCGCGGCCCTTGCGGGTGAGCTGGTACTCGTGGCGGGTGCGCTGCCCTGGTTCCCGGTAGGGGATCCGCTCGAGAAGGTTGGCGGCGACCATCTCCTTGAGTCGGGCGGCCATGGCGGGCTCGCCGACGCCGACCCGGCGGACGAAGTCGTCGAAGCGGCGCGTGCCGAGCAGCGCCTCGCGCATGATCAGGACCGTCGACCTGCTGCCCACGATGTCCATCGCCCGGGCCACCGAGCAGTTCGCGGTCGACCAGGAGTCGCGATCCTCTCGTAGGTCTTCCATGTGGTCCAGCCTACCTGACTTGCGTCCGCGCTAGCCAGGTGCTTCACTGGGACGCTGCTGGCTTATGCAGATGCAAGTCAGCCCGACCAGCATCGAGGACGCCAGTGACCACCGACACCACGGCCCCGAACCCCGCCGCGCCAGCCGCCGTGCGGCCATCCGTCCGCGGCTCTCGCCCGATGACCCTGATCGCCATGTGCCTGGGCGCGATGATCACGTTCCTGCAGATCACCGCGACGGTCTCCGCCCTGACGACCATCCAGCGTGAGCTTCGGATCGACCCCACCACCGTGATCTGGATCCCCAGCGCCTACACACTCGTCGTGGCGAGCGTGGTGCTGTCCGCTGCCACGCTGGGCAACCGCTACGGACGTCGGCGCATGTTCGGCGCCGGCGTCGTCGCCATGATCGTTGGTGGTGCCGTGGTGGCCGGTGCCCCGACGGCGGCCTGGGTGATCGTCGGGCAGTTGGTCGCCGGGCTCGGCGGGGCCCTGATCCTGCCCAACAGCCTCGCGATCCTTGGCGCGACCTTCACCGACCCGCACCGTCGTACCGAGGTCATTACCGCGTGGTCGGCGGCCTCCGGGATCGGGCTCGCGATCGGCCCGCTCATCGCCGGCGCGCTGCTGCGGCACCACCAGTGGCACAGCGTCTTCCTGTCCACGATCGTGCTGGGCGTGGTCACCCTCGTCGTCGCCGCCATCGGGGTGGCCGAGTCCCGGCCGAGTGCCGCTCGACTCGACGTACCCGGCCTGCTGCTCGGCACCGTCGCCATCGCCGCCGCCGTCTACGCGATGATCCAGGGCGGCAAGGACGGCTACACCAGCCCGTTGATGGTGGTCGCCTGGATGGTCGCGGCCGTCGCTCTCGTCGGGTTCGTGCTTGTCGAGTTGCGCACCAGCGCGCCGATGCTCGACGTACGGCTGTTCCGGTCCGGTTCGTTCAGTGCGGTCATGGTCGTCGCCGCGGTGTCGCTGTTCGGCTTCACCGGCGTGGCGATCCTGCTGGTCCTGTTCCACGAGCGTGCGCAGGCACTCAGCCCGCTGGACACCGGCTGGCGGATGCTGGCGCTCTTCGGTGTCTACGCGGCTGCGGCCTTCGGTGCGGGGCGGCTGATCCGCCGTACCGGGTTCAAGGCACCTCTCACCGCCGGCCTCGTCCTCGGCGCCCTGGCCAGCTTCGGGCTGGCCGCCCAGGGCCCGACCACCCCGTTCGGCCAGCGTTGGCCACTACTCGCGTTGTTCGGCGCCGCCAGTGCCCTGGTGGTGGCCCCGGCCACGGCGGCGGCGTTGGCCAGTGTCGCGCCCGCTCAGGCGGGGATGGCCTCCGGTGCGGTCAACGCCGCCCGTCAGGTGGGATCGGTGATCGGCTCGTCCCTGCTGGGGACGCTACTCACCACCACGATGCTGGCTGACCTGCCGGACCGACTCGCCGCCCACCAGGTGGGTGAGCCGACCCGGACGGCCGTGCGGGCGGCGGTGGCCGCTGGCGCCACCGGCGACCAGCCACTGCCCGACCCGGTCCGGTCGGCGCTGGCCGAGGCACTGACCGCCGGTGTCCAGGCCGGTCTGCGGATCAACGGCATCGTCTTCCTCGTCACCGCCGTGCTCGCGCTCACGCTGATCCGCAACCGGCCCCACGAACACTAGGGCGGGTGTCAGAGCCCCTGATCGGCCTGCGGCGGGCCCACACGACCGGCCGCGTCGGGTGTTCGTCCGGACACGACACCGGTATCCGGACGAACATCCGCCTTGCCGGACCGCCGACTGGACTCCGCCCCGGCTCGACCGAGGGCTGTGGCAGACGCCCTAGGCGGCGAAAGCGTCCAGCTCCTCGATCGCGTCGGTCGGCAGCTTCAGGTCGGCTGCGGCGATGTTCTCCCGCAGGTGCGCCACGCTCGACGTGCCGGGGATCAGCACGGTGGTGGGGGAGCGCTGAAGCAGCCAGGCCAGGACGACCTGCTGCGGTGAGGCACCCACCCGGGCGGCGACGCCGTCGAGCGTGTCGGACTGCAGCGGCGTGAATCCGCCGAGCGGGAAGAACGCGGCGAACGCGATGTTCTCCGCGGCGCACCTGTCGACGAGGGCGTCGTCCTGTCGGTTGGCGAGGTTGTAGAGGTTCTGCACGGTGACCACCGGCGCGATGGCCTGGGCCTCGGTGAGTTGGCCGAGCGTGACGCCGCTGAGCCCGAGGTGCCGGATCAGGCCCTCCTGGCGCAGCTCCGCCAGCGCGGCGAACTGCTCACCGAGGGGCGCGTCCCTGGTGCTCTCCGTCGTGCCGACCCGCAGGTTGACCACGTCGAGGACGTCCAGGTCGAGGTGCCGCAGATTCTCCCGGACCTGGGCCTTCAGATCCGCCGGCTCCAGCGCCGGGATCCAGGAGCCGTCGTCGCCGCGCCGCGCGCCGACCTTGGTGACCAGGTGCAGATCTTCGGGGTACGGGTGCAGCGCCTCCCGGATCAGCTCGTTGACCACCACCGGGCCGTAGAAGTCGCTCGTGTCGATGTGCCGGACACCCAGGTCGACGGCCTCGCGGAGCACGGCGAGCGCCTGCTCGCGGTCGCGGGGCGGGCCGAAGACCCCGGGGCCGGCCAACTGCATCGCCCCGTAACCCATCCGGCTCAGGGTGAGGCCGTCGGCCAGGGTCAGCGGGCCGCCGGGAAGGTTCTCGCTCATGTCGTCCTCTGTTCGTCGTCGCCGTGGACAGCTGCGACTGTGCGCCGGCAGCCGGGCGGCCGGCAGGGCGAGTTGTTCCTGGTAGTGACACGACCAGTCACCGGCCGGCGAAGCGGCCTACCGTCGAGGACATGGACGCGACCAACCAGCTCGGCGACTTCCTGCGTGCCCGTCGGGAGCAGATCCGGCCCGAGGACGTCGGGCTCGCTCCGGGCGTGGGTCTACGCCGGGTGCCGGGGCTGCGGCGGGAGGAGGTGGCGATGCTGGCGGGCATCAGCGCCGACTACTACCTGCGGTTGGAGCAGGGGCGCGAACGGCACCCCTCCGTGCAGGTCCTCGATTCGCTCGCCGGGGTGCTGCGGCTGGACCCGGAGGCGACCGCGTACATGATCGGGTTGACCCGGGTGCGTTCGCGCCGGGCTGCCCGGCCGGCCGTCGAGCGGGTGCCGGCCAGCATCCTGCACCTGCTGCGGCAGCTCTCCATGCCGGCCTTCGTGCAGAACCGCTACCTCGACATCCTGGCCTCGAACCCGATGGCGAGGGCGCTGTCGCCGAATCTCGCCCCGGGGGCCAACCGGCTCCGCGCGGTGTTCCTGGACGAGGCCGAGCAGGACCTGTTCCGGGACTGGCGGCAGGCGATGCAGAGCGTGGTGGGCCAGATGCGTGCCGACTCGGCCGGGGACGCCGACGACCCACGGCTGGCGGCGCTGGTGGGGGAGTTGTCGATCAAGAGCGACTGCTTTCGGCGGTTGTGGGCACGCCACGAGGTGCGTCGCCGCGAGGGCGTGGTCAGCCGGCTCCACCATCCGGAGGTGGGTGACCTCGACCTGTACTGCGACAAGCTCGCGGTCGCGGGCGCCGACGGGCAGCTGTTGGTGATCTACCACGCCGAGCCCGGTACGGAGTCCGCGCGCTCGTTGGCTCTGCTCGGCTCGATCGCCGCCAGCACGGCGGAAGGTGTCCCGGACAGCCTCCGCCCCGGCGATCCGGCCCGCCTCTACCCGTTGGAGTGAGCGGGGCGGCCGGTCAGCGTTGGCGCGGGGTCGTCTGGGTGGGGATGTGCTCGCTCCTGCGTGTCGCACCCTGAGGCGACTTGACGACCTTTAGTTTGTGAGTGCACACTTACAAACATGCGATCGACCGCCGAGGCCCGCAGGGTCACCGTCCTGAACGCCGCCGTGTCGGCGTTCGCGCGCACCGGCTTCCACGCGACTCCCGTCACCGCCGTGGCCGCCGCTGCGGGCATCTCCGAGGCGTACGTCTTCCGGCTCTTCTCCGGCAAGCTCGGGTTGTTCGTGGCGGCTGCCGGCGCGTGCTTCGAACGGATCGCCACGGCGATCGAGGCGGGGGCGGAGCGCGCCACTGGTGGTAGCCCGGAAGAGGTCCTCGACGCGATGGGCGGGGCCTACGCGGAGCTGATCGCCGACCGCGATCTGCTGCTCTTCCAGGTCCAGGCGCAGGCCGTCACGGACATCCCCGAGATCGCCGAGGCGGTCCGTGCCGGCTACCGCCGGGTCGCCACCTTCGTGCAGGACCGCGCCGGTGCCAGCGACGCGCAGGTGCAGCAGTTCTTCGCGTACGGCCAGCTCTGCCACCTGATCGTGACCGCGGGTCTGGAGCAGGTGCCCGAGCCGTGGGCTCGCGCTCTGACCGCCGGCATCCGCCACCCCTGATCCGACTCTCGACCCCGGGCCGCGCCAGCGGCCCACTTTTCGAACCCGATAAGTGTGTGAGTGCACACTTACAAACAAAGAGGAGAACCCGATGACGACCGACGCGATGATCACCGAAGTGGTGCTGCCCGGCGTGGTGGAGCCCGACGGGCTCCGGCTGCGCCGACGCGCCCTGCCCGTCGCGGGCCGGGGGCAGGCGCTCGTCGAGGTCGAGGCCACCGGCATCTCGTTCGCCGAGCAGCAGATGCGCCGGGCCCGCTACCCCGGCCAGCCGAAGTTCCCGTTCGTGCCCGGCTACGACCTCGTCGGCACGGTCCGGGCGGTCGGTCCCGACGGCGACGGGTCGCTGGTCGGCACCCGGGTCGCGGCTGTCACCAAGACCGGCGCCTGGGCCTCGCACGCGCTTGTCGACACCGATGCCCTGACGCCCGTGCCGGCGGACCTGGACCCCGCCGAGGCCGAGACCGTCGTGGTCAACGGGGTGACCGCCTGGCAGATGCTGCGGGGCGCCGACCTGCGGGCCGGGCAGACCGTCCTCGTGCACGGCGCGAACGGCGGAGTCGGGACCGTGCTCGTCCAACTCGGACGCCACCTCGGCCTGCGGGTCATCGGCACCGCCGCCGCACGGCACCACGCCGGGCTGCGCCAGCTCGGCGTCGAACCACTCGACTACCGCGATCCGGACCTCGCCACTCGGGTCCGTGAGCTGTCGCCCGGCGGCGTCGACGCCGTCTTCGACCCGGTCGCCGGCCAGGGCGTCCGCACCTCGTACGCGCTGCTCGCCCCTGGCGGCAAGCTGGTCGTCTACGGCAACGCCGCCGCCGTGGGCACCGGGCAGTCGGTGCTGTGGGTCTTCGTGAAGCTGCTGGCGCGCCTCTACACCTGGAACGCGCTGCCGAACGGCCACCGGGCCGGGTTCTACAACTTCTGGGCCGGCAACCTCACCCGACGGGCCGCGTTCCGGCGTCGCCTGCGCACCGACCTCGGAGTCGTGCTCGACCTGCTGCGGCAGGGAGTGATCGTGCCGCAGATCGCCGCCCGCTACCCGCTCAGCGAGGTCTCCGCCGCCCTGGTGTTCGCCGAGACCCGCAGTCGGGCAGGCAAGGTGGTGCTGGAGCCCTGAGGCCCTTCATCCTCGCCGGCCAGCCCTACCGTCCGGTACGCGACCGACGTTGGTCGGTCCGGCGGCGGTGCTTGTGTAGCCGCACGTCGAGGGGCGTACGGTGGACATGTCGCCCGGGACCCCGGTGGCCGCCAGATGCCGTCGCCACGAGCCCATCAGGGGCGTTACCGATCGCCATCCCCGCCACCAAGACTCGCTGGCCGTGTCGGCCCCTTTGCCGGCCACGTCCCGGCCGTCGGGTTTCGCCGTCATCGCGGTCGCAACAGTTGGTGGTCCGGATCCGACCTGCGCATGCGCACGACCGTCCGCGCGAACGATCGTTTCGAACGCCTTTACCAGGGGAGCACCGAATGAGGATCGCCAGGGACCGGATCATCGCCGCACTTCGCGACCGGGGCCAGCAGGCCCGAGCGGACTGGGTCGAGCGCGAGCTGCCGGAGCGCGTGGACCCGGCGAAGCACGCCGGGCTGCTCGCCACCCTGCACCTCGACCCAGCTGATCTCGTCGACTCGTCCTCCCCGTGAGGGTGGCGCTACTCGGGCCGGTCGCCTGGCGTACGCCCCCGCACCACTACGGCCCGTGGGAGCAGGTGACCGGCCTGCTCGCCGAGGGGCTGGTCAGCCGGGGCGTCGACGTGACGCTCTTCGCGACACTGGACTCCGTCACCTCCGCCCAACTCGACGGGGTGTGCCCACGCGGGTACGCCGACGACCCGGACCTGGACGGTCGGGTGTGGGAGGCGATGCACGTCTCCCACGCGCTGGCCCGCTCGGCACAGTACGACCTGGTGCACAGCCACCTGGACTGGTTGCCCCTGGCGTTCGCGGAGCACTGCCGCGCTCCGCTGCTGACCACAGTGCACGGTTTCTCCGGCGCGGGGATCCTGCCCGCCTACGCCCGAGCCGGCTCGTCGTACGTGTCGATCTCCGACGCCGATCGGGCAGCGGAGCTCGACTACGTCGCCACGGTCTACCACGGAGTCGATGTCGGCGGGCTGCCGTTCACCAGCGAGGCCGGCCCTGGGCTGGCCGCCTTCGGCCGGATCCACCCGGACAAGGGCACCCACACCGCGATCGAGATCGCCCGCCGCGCCGGCCGACCCCTGACCATCTGCGGGATCGTGCAGGACGAGCGGTACTTCGCCGAGCAGGTGGCCCCGCACGTCGACGGCGACCAGGTCGTCTTCCTCGGGTCGGTGGGCCCGCGTCGGCGCGCCGAGGTGCTGGGTGGCAGCACCGCGTTGCTGCACCCGATCGCCTTCGACGAGCCGTTCGGGCTGTCGGTGGTGGAATCGATGGTCTGTGGCACACCTGTCGTCGCCTACCAGCGGGGGTCCATGCCGGAGGTCGTCGACGAGGGGGTCACGGGTTTCCTCGTGCACACCGTCGACCAGGCCGTCGACGCGGTCGCCCGGGCCACCAGCCTCGATCGGGTGGGGTGCCGGGAGCAGGCGCGGAAGCGCTTCGGCGCGGACCGGATGGTCACCGACTACCTCGCCGTCTACGACCAGCTCGTCCACGGCTGAACCAACCCGTTCCGCCGGTCACACACGCTGGCCGGCGCGCGTTGTCCCCGCGTGAGGCTCACCCCGTACTCCCGTGGTGGCCGACAACCGGAAGGCCTGACGCTCATGCCCAGCTACGGATTTCTCAGCACCCATCCACCGACCCGGTGCGGACTGGCCACGTTCAACTCCGCCCTCGCCGCCCAGCTGACCACCGACGACACCCGCGGCGGCATCGTCCGGGTCACCGACCACGGCGACGACCAGCGGACCCCGCCCGGGGTCGTGCACACCTGGTCGGCGGGTGCTCCAGCTGGCTGGCGGGACGCGGCGGCCGCCCTGAACGCGTACGACGTGGCGATCGTCCAGCACGAGTACGGCATCTACCCCGGCAACGACGGCGAGGAGGTCCTGCCGTTGCTGCGTCGGCTCAGCGTGCCGAGCATCGTGGTCCTGCACACCGTGCTCCGACAGCCCACCGCACGGCAGAAGTCCCTGCTGGAGCAGATCGTCGCCACCGCCGACGCGGTCGTCACGATGACCGACACGGCCCGCGACCGGCTGCTCGTCGGGTACGCCGTGCCAGCGGGCAAGGTGACGGTGATCCCGCACGGCGCGGCCGAGCTTGCCGGTGTGCCCGTCGACCGGCGTACCCGCCCGCACCTGCTGACCTGGGGGCTGCTCGGGCCGGGCAAGGGCATCGAGTGGTCGTTGCGGGCCCTCGCGCGGTTGCAGGATCTGGAACCGACTCCGACCTACACGGTGGCGGGGCGGACCCACCCGAAGGTGATCGAGCACCACGGTGAGGCGTACCGGGCGGGGCTGCACCAGCTCGGTGCCCAGTTGGGCGTCGCGCACGCCGTCGACTACCAGGACGTCTACCACGACCAGGAGGCGCTGGGCCGGTTGATCCGCTCCGCCGACGTGGTGGTCCTGCCCTACGACTCCCGTGAGCAGGTCACCTCCGGCGTACTCATCGAAGCGGTGGCCGCCGGGGTGCCCGTCGTGGCGACGGCGTTCCCGCACGCCGTCGAGCTGCTGACCAGCGGGCCAGGGTTGGTCGTACCCCACCAGAACCCGGCGGCGCTGGCGAAGGCGATCCGGCGGGTCCTGACCGAGCCGGGTCTGTCCGCCCGGCTGGCCGGGCGCGTCCGCCCGTTGGCCGCGCACCTGCGTTGGCCTGCGGTGGCGGCCCGCTACGGCACCCTCGCCGAAGGACTCATCGAGGCCCGCTCGCCCGCCGTCAGCGCCGTGCCGGCATGACGGCGACCACCGGACGTCCCTGGACCTCGACGGGTGGGCGCTGGGTGAAGGCACCCGCGCCGAGCTTCGCGCACCTGGCCCGGCTGAGCGACGACACCGGTCTGTTCGAGCACGCCCGGCACGCCATCGTCCGCCGCGAGCACGGCTACTGCACCGACGACGTGGCCCGCGGCCTGGTGGTCGTCAGTCGGGAACCGGAGCCGAGCGAGGAACTGCTCCGGCTCGCCGAGCGCTACCTCGCGTTCCTGACCCACGCTCAGGACACCGGCGGCGCGTTCCGCAACCGACTCGGACACGACCGGCGTTGGGCCGACGAACCAGGCCTGGGCGACTGGTGGGGTCGGGCGCTGTGGGGCCTGGGCACGGCCATCGCCCGTAGCCCCGCTCCCTGGGTACGGGAGGAGGCGTTGGTCGCCTTCAGTCGGGGGGCCACCCGACGTGCCAAAGCGCCGCACACGATGGCCTTCGCCGGTCTGGGTGCGGCCGAGGTGCTTCGCCGCCACCCGGGCCACGTCGCCGCGGCGTCCCTGCTGGCGGACGCGGCAAGCGCGGTCGGCCGGGCCGGGTCCGACCCGCGCTGGCCGTGGCCACGGCAGGAGCTGACCTACGCGAACGCCGCCCTCGCCGAGGTGGTCATCGCCGCCAGCCAGCTACGCGAGGGTGGCCCGCCCCTCGACGACGGGCTGCGGATGTTGAGCTGGCTGCGCGACGTCCAGCTCCGCGACGGGCGACTGTCGGTCGTACCCGCTCGCGGGTGGCGGCACGGTGCCGTCCGGCTGCACCACGACCAGCAGCCGATCGAGGTCGCCGCCTTCGCCGACGCCTGCGCCACCGCGGCCACGGTGACCGGGGACCCCACGTGGGACACCGGGGTGCGGCAGGCGGTCGCGTGGTTCCTCGGCGACAACGACCTCGGCACGCCGATGTGGGATCCAGCGACCGGTGGTGGCTACGACGGGTTGACCGCGCACGGGCCCAACCTCAACCAGGGCGCCGAATCCACCCTCGCGCTCATCTCCACGCTGCAACACGCCCGGCGGTGGTCGTGAACCGGGGTCTGGCCGTCCGGCAGGACGTCACCCTCACCCCGGATCCACGCCGGGTCATCATCAAGCTCTTCGTTCCCGGAGAGGACGCCGCGGTCGTACGCACCCGCGCGCGGGCGCTCATCGACCGGGTCGCGCACCTCGACGACGAGGAGACCGGCCGGCTGCTGCGGGACACGTTCGACCGGTTCGGCGCCCGGCACCGCGACCTGGCCGGCACGTTCCACCACCACTACGACCTGGTCCGGCACCGGGCCGCGCGGGCCGGAGACCTCTCGCCGACCAGCCGCCTGCTGGTCGGCGCCTACTTCAGCCACGAGTACGCCGTCGAGGCCGCCGCCCTGTGCAACCCGTCGATGGTGGCCCACCCGGACCAGACCGATCTCGGCGACGGGCAGCTGCGCGTCGCGGTCAGCCTGCGTCAGGTCGGGGAGGGTCACGTGTCGTCCATCGGATTCGCGACGGCGGTGATCGGACCCGGGCGGCAGCTCAGTCTCGCCGACCGGGCCGGCCCGTTGGCCGTCGGGCAGCGGATGGGCGTGCGGCACCGTCGGGACCTGCTCGTCGCCGGCCTGGCCGAGGAGGACTGCGACAACGAGGTCACCGCCACGGTGTTGGACGCCCTGCCCGAGCGGTACGACGAGGCCACCTTCGAGCGGGTGCTCGGTGCCCTGCCGCCCGATCTGCTCACCCGCAGCACCGGGTTGGGCACCGTCGAACAACTGCGTCGCACCAACGCCGGTAGTTACGCCACGGCCTTCCCCGCCGACACGGCTCTGCACCAACGGGTGCTCTGGCCGGCCACCCCGGCAGAGAGCAACGGCATGGAGGACGCGCGGTTCGTCCGGTTCGTCGACGAGTCCGGGCCGGTGTACCGGGCCACCTACACCGCCTACGACGGCCGGAGCATCGGTACCCGCGCGCTGGTCAGCCACGACCTGCGTCGCTTCGAGATGACCCCGATGCGTGGTCCGGGCGCGCGCAACAAGGGGATCGCGCTGTTCCCGCGTACCGTCGGCGGCCGGCACCTGGCGCTGTGCCGCGCCGACGGCGAGACCATCGGCCTGACCACCCTGGACGGCGAGAACCGCTGGCAGGCCCCGGTCCCGCTGCACGCTCCAGCTGAGAGCTGGGAGTTGATCCAGGTCGGCAACTGCGGATCTCCCATCGAGTCCGACGTCGGCTGGATCGTGCTCACCCACGGTGTCGGGCCGATGCGTCGGTACGCGATCGGCGCGCTCCTGCTCGACCTGCACCGACCGGAGCGGATCGTCGCGCACCTGCCCGGTGTGCTCCTGGCACCCGAGGAGGACGACCGGGACGGGTACGTCCCGAACGTCGTCTACTCCTGCGGCGCGCTCGTTCACGAGGGTGAACTGTGGTTGCCCTACGGGGCGAGTGACACCCGGGTGGGTTTCGCCACCGTGCCGGTGTCCGCTCTCCTGGCCGCGATGGTGCAGGGGCGATCGGCACGCGAGCGACGCACCGCGGCGAGGTAGCCTCACCACCTGCGCTACGTGCTCCGGTAGGCAGGGGAGGTGGGGCCGTGACCGACGTCGGCGAGGTGGTGCGTTGGCTGCAGCTCAACGCGCCCCGAGGTGGCCCGGACGAGCTGTCCCAGTTGGTCGCCCGGGCGGCTCCGGCCATCGACGCCAGCGAGATCGTGATCTATCTGGCCGACTACACGCAGACCCTCCTCGTGCCGCTGCTCGGCGCGGGTCTGGTCCGGGACGAGCTGCCGGTCGAGACGACCCTCGCCGGTCGGGCCTTCACCACCCTCGACCTACAGCGCGCGCCCGACAACCCCGATCGGATCTGGGTCCCCCTGCTGCTCGGGTGCGAGCGGTTGGGTGTGCTGGAAATCGTCTCGCCGGCGGCCACCAGCGAGGCGATGGACGGCCCTGCCTGGGAGGTGGCGGTCAACGTCGCGCAGATCCTGGTCAACCGCCGGCTCTACGGTGACGTGGTCGAGCGGATGCGGCGTCGTCTCCCGATGCAGGTCGCAGCCGAGATCGTGTGGGGCCTGCTCCCACCGCTGACCTTCGCTACCGACGACCTGGTGATCACCGCCATCCTCGAACCGTGTTACGACGTCGGCGGCGACATCTTCGACTACGCGCTGAACGACGACGTGCTCAGCGTCGGACTCTTCGACACCTGCGGGCACGGCATCAAGGCGAGCACCATCGCCTCACTCGTCGTCAGCGCGTACCGCAACGCCCGCCGGAGTGGCCTCGACCTGGTCGACACGGCGATCAGCATCGACCGGTGGGTGCGATCCGAGCACCCGAACTTCTTCGCGACCGGGTTGCTCGCCGAGTTGGATCGCCGGACCGGCCGGCTGAGCATGATCAACGCGGGTCACCCCGGTGCGATGCTGTTGCGCGACGGCAAGGCCATTCGCGAGCTTCCCGGGCCGACCGCGCTGCCGCTCGGCCTGGGCCACCTGTCCTCGCGCCGCCCGAGGGTGCACGTGGAGGACCTGCACCCGGGCGACCGCATCCTCGCCTACACCGACGGCATCACCGATGCGCGCAGCGCCGGCGGGGAGCAGTTCGGGCTGGACCGGCTCGTCGACTTCGTCAACCGGGCCCTGAACGACCAGTTGCCCAGCCCGGAGACGATGCGTCGGCTGGTACGCGCCGTCATCGGGTACCAGGACGACACGCTCGAGGACGACGCGACGGCTCTCTTCGTGGAATGGCGACCGCCGCACCTGCCGCTGGCGCACCTGCGCGATCTGGCCGCGAACCGCTCCTGACCGAGCGAGTGGGATTTTGCACTCGCAGTGCACTTGCCTGCTCCCGTGGGGGTGTCTAGCGTCACCTCATGGCCGACTCATGGACCTTCGCCGTGACGCGCGACGACCTCGGGCAGATCACGCTCGTCGATGGCGCCGCGCCGGTGGCTGCCGACGGTGAGGCCGTGCTGCGGGTGGATCGCGTCGGTCTCACCGCCAACAACGTGACCTACGCGGTGCTCGGCGACGCGATGCGCTACTGGGAGTTCTTTCCGCCGGCGACCCGAGGGCTCGGACCGCAGTGGGGCCTGCCGCCGCTCTGGGGTTTCGCCGAGGTGGTCGCCTCGACAGTTGCCGGCGTCGAGGCGGGACAGCGGGTCTACGGATACCTGCCGCCCGCGGGTCACCTGCTGGTGCGTCCGGACCGGGTGGACGCCTCCGGCTTCCGCGACGCGAGCCCGCACCGGGCCCAGTTGCCGTCGCCGTACAACGCGTACCGGTCGACGAGCGGTGACCCGGCGTACCGGCCCGACCAGGAGGACCTGCTGATCCTGTTCCGGCCACTGTTCTTCACCTCGTTCATGCTGGCCGACCAGGTCGTCGACAACGACTTCTACGGGGCCGAGTCGCTGCTCGTGTCGTCGGCGTCGAGCAAGACGGCGTACGCCGCCGCGTTCGAGCTGCGCGGTCGCGGGCCGCGCCTGGTCGGGCTCACGTCGCCCGGCAACCTGAGCTTCACCCGGTCGTTGGGCTGCTACGACGAGGTCGTCCCGTACGACGACATCGCCGGCCTCGACGCCGTCCCGACCGTCTACCTCGACCTGTCCGGCGCGCCCTCGACCCGTGCCGCCCTGCGCCGGCACCTCGGCGACCGGCTCGTCCGGGACATCGCCGTCGGGCTCACCAACCAGACGCCGAACGCCGACGCCGCCGAGGAGGTGTTCTTCGCGCCGGTCCAGATGCGCAAGCGCAGCCAGGACTGGGGGCGCGACGGTCTCGACAGGCGATTCACCGAGGCCTGGCAACGCTTCACTGCAGTCGTCAGCGCATGGCTCGACGTCCAGCTGGGGGTGGGCCCGGAGGCCCTCCGCGAGGCGTGGCTCGACGTCCTCGCGGGTCGTACGCCGCCGCGGGTGGGCCGCGTCGTCCAACTCTGAGCGGTTGACCAGCCGTTCGACCCCGGCCCTAGAAGGCGCTGTCGTCGGAGTGATGGCGACGCAGCGTGGCCAATGATCGGCTGATCAGCCGGGAGACGGGCATCCGCGAGACACCGACCTGGTCGGCGATCTGGGCGGTCGGTCTTTCGGGCAGGCCGAGGTAGGACGCGATGTCGGTCACCGTCGGCGAGCGACGGAGGGTCTGGGGCAGGGTGCTGTTCGCCGCGCTGGGTGGCCATCGACTCGTCGGCGGCCCGACAATTCTGTAATCCGACCCGACGCTGCCAGTCTCCGATCTTGAGGGCGGTCAACGCGCAGCGCGGCCGCCGCGCGGGCGAGCACACGAGGAGTGACACAGATGTCGTCAGCCGGTCGAGCACTACCCGATGTCGGGTTGGTCGTCGCGGCCCGACAGGGCGACCAGCGCGCCCTCGACGACGTCGTCGCGGCCTCACTCCCGCTGGTCTACAACATCGTCGGGCGTGCGCTGCGCGGTCACGCCGACGTCGACGACGTGGTCCAGGAGACGTTGGTACGGGTGATCCGGTACCTGCCCGCGCTCAACGACCCGGCGGCGTACCGATCGTGGCTGGTGGCGATCGCCATCCGCCAGGTGCGCGACTGGGAACAGCGCCGACGCGTCGCGCTCAACCGCGACGCCGGGCTCGACGCGATCCACAACGTGCCCGACCCCGCCTCGGACTTCGCGGGCATGACCATCCTCCGACTCGGCCTCACCGACCAGCGACGGGAGGTCGCCGAGGCGACCCGCTGGCTCGACCCGGACGACCAGGAGCTGCTGTCGCTGTGGTGGCTGGAGGAGACCGGCGAGATCGCCCGTAACGAGGTCGCCGACGCGCTCGGGCTGTCACCAGGGCACGTCGCGGTGCGGATCCACCGGATGAAGGAGCAGATCCAGAGCGCCCGGGGCGTCGTACGCGCGCTGCGTGCCCGGCCCGGCTGCCCGGACCTGCAGGCCGTGACCGCCGAGTGGGACGGCACTCCCAGCCCTCTGTGGCGCAAGCGACTGGCCCGACACGTCCGCGACTGCGCGTTCTGTGGGCGACTCGGCTCCACGCTCCTGCCGATCGACCGGCTGCTCGCCGGCCTGCCGATGCTGCCGTTGCCGGCGGGCCTCACCGCCCACTTCCCGGGCACGGCAGCGCCGACAGCCGCCGCGCAGGTCGTCGGACCCCCGAGCCCGACGGTCGCCCACAGCACCGGGCCGACCCCACCCTCCGACGCAAGCGGCGGCCCGAGCGTCGTCGACCTCGCGATGAACCGGCCCCGTGGCCTCGTCCCATCCCTGGCCGCCGGTGTGGCAGCGGCCGTCCTGGCCATCACCACGGCGGTCGTGATCCTGCCGGACGATCCGTCCGCGCCCTCCTGGGCCGCTCCGCCGTCCACGGCGCCCACCGTCGTAGCCCCGCCGAGCGTCGCGCCCTCGCCGAGCGCACGGCCCTCGTCGAAGGCTCCGGTCGTCCCTGCGGTCAGCTCCGCCCGCAAGGGCGTCGGAGTGTGGAACTTCGCCGGGGCCAGTCAGGCGTTGGCGAACTCGAAGGCGGGTTGGTACTACACCTGGGGCACCCAGCACCCGGGGATCAGCACCCCGCGCGGTGTGACGTTCGTGCCCATGATCCGCAGTGCGGAGAACGTGACGGCCACGGAACTGGCCCGGGCGAAGGCGGCAGGGCCGGACCTGCTCACCTTCAACGAGCCGGACATGCCCGAGCAGGCGAACATGACCGTCGAGCAGGCGCTCGACCTGTGGCCACAGGTGATGGCGACGGGCAGCAGGCTGGGCAGCCCGGCGGTCGCCTTCGGCGCGCCCGATCCGCAGGGTTGGCTCGACCGGTTCATGACCGGCGCCCAGGCCCGAGGTCACCGGGTGGACTTCATCACCCTGCACTGGTTCGGGGCCGACTTCGCGACCACCGCCGCGGTCGACCAACTCCGGCGGTACCTCCAGGCTGTCTACCAGCGGTACCGGAAACCGATCTGGCTGACCGAATTCGCCCTGATCCGCTTCGACGGCGGCGGCGCACAGTTCCCCGGCCAGGAGCAGCAGGCGGCCTTCCTCACCGCGGCCACCGCCATGCTCGGCCAACTGCCCTACGTGCAGCGCTACGCGTGGTTCGGCCTGCCCGCCACGGACAAGGACCGGTCCGGGTTGTTCAGCAGTGGAACCCAGGCGACAGTGGTCGGCCGCGCCTTCCAGGCCGCCCGTTGAGCGGGGGCGCGCCGGTAGACCAGCCGGTCACGGGCGGACGCTCCGGGGTCGACGGGCGCGTCGCAGCGCCTCGTCGCCCGCGCCGGGGAACCACGGCGGAGTCTGCCTGGCGGATCGTCGGTGTCGTCGCGACCCTGGTCGCGACGACGCTGGTCGTCGGTCTCAGCCAGGGTTGGGGCCGCGCCGAGACGGCAGATCGGCCGGCCGCAGCTTCGTCGACGGCAGCCCCATCGCCGGCTGCGGTGCCGCCCGCTGCGGTGCCGACCGCGCCCGTGGTGCTCAACGGCACCGATGACGCCTTCATCCAACTGCTGATCCCGATGAACGAGGGCGCGCTCGCGCTTATCGACCACCTCGACACCCGGTCGACGGGTGCCGATCCGTCGCTGTTGGCCCTTCTCGGCGACGTTCGGAAGGCGCACCAGGCCGAGTTGCGGGACCTGCGCGGAATCCTGGCCGCGGGCGACGATCCGGAGCTGAACATCCACGAGGGGCATCAGATGCCCGGCATGGTCACCGCTGCCAGTCTCGCCGAGCTGCGCGACGCACCCGATGCCGAGGTGCCGTCCCGGGCGGCTGCCTTGCTGCGGGCGCATCTCGCGCAGACCGTGGTGTTGTGCCGGGGGGAGCAGACCGCCGGGGGCAGCCCGGAGCTGAAGGCGCTCGCCGGCCGGATCCAGCAGGCGCGGGCCATCGAGTTGAGCGCTCTGGACGGTCGGCCCGGCGCTGCGCAGGTCGACTGAGCATGCCGCGCAGAAGACCGACCGATGCGGGTGTCTGACCTCCACGCCCCCGTCCGTACCCCGGCCCGGGTGTCACCGGCGGCTCACCGCGCCGAGGCGTCGCCGGTCGCCCGGCGTGCCGCGCACCGTACCCGGACCTCATCGCCGCCCGGCGCGGTCGCAGCGGTCATCTCGTCACCTGCGGCGGGGTGGCGGGGTGGTCATCGCCGCGCCGCAGGGCGGAACGCGATCGTCGCGTCGATCCTGACGATGAGCGCCGGGTGGTTGTTCGCGATCCTGGTCGCGCCGCACCTCACCCTCTCTCCGGGTTGGCGGATGGTCGCTCTCTTCTGCCACCTGACCTGCCTCGTGGTGGGCTTCGGCGCGGTGTTGACGGTGGACTGGATCAGCCTCCGCTGGCTGCTCCGCCGGGAGTCACTCGGGAACGTGCTGACCGCCGCACGTGGCGTGCACCTGCTCATCTGGCTGGGCCTGGTGGGTCTCCTGGTCAGCGGCGCGGCCCTGGGCCCGGACACGTCGTCCGGGCTGGTCTGGGTCAAGCTGCTCGCGGTGTTGGCGGTGGGCGTCAACGGGTTGTTCCTCGGCCGTGTCCGGGACCGACTCACCGCCGCGGACGGCCCTCCGCCCTGGTCGGCTCTGCTCGCTGGCGTCGTCGCGGCCACCGTCTCCCAGGTGGGCTGGTGGACCGCGACTCTGATCGGCTTCTGGAGCGCCAACAGCTGACACCCGCCGCCCGGGTGCTCAGGCCGGTGTGGGGTGGTTCGCCGCGAACCGGTCGCGCGTCAGGAACGCGAGCTGGGCCCGCTTGTCTGGCATGTCGATCTCCGAGTCGAGGGTGAACCCCTCGATCTCCAGCCGGCGTAGCGCGAGATGGTTGCGGACGTCCGGCTCGACCACGATCCGCTGGGCGGACGGGTCGCGGAACAGGAAGCGGGCGAGGGCCGGGCCGACGACGTTGGTGAGGCCGCGGGCCAGGCGTCGGTCCGGGCTGAGCAGCAGGTGCATGCCCACGTCGCCGGGCTGGACGCGGTAGCGCTCGCCGACCGGGTCCGCCTCGGGCTGGTAGGTCTGGAAGAGGCCGACCGGCTCCGCGTCGACCATGATCAGGTACGCGTGGTGCGTCGGCAGGCCGTCCACGAAGGCGTAGATCTCGCGCACCTCGTCCAGTGTGTGTGACCCCATGCCCCAGAACGAGTTGCGGGGAAGGGTCACCCAGCCGTGCAGGAGTGCGGCGTGGCGGTCGGGGTCCACGGTCACCAATGACAGCTCGCCGAGACCGGCGACTTTCTCCAGGTACGTCATCGGGCGCTGTCCTCTGTTCCTTCCAGGACGCAACTTAGGTTAACCTCCCCTAACCAAGGATGACCTTACCTGGAGGGGTGCGTGAAACGGAACTGGGAGGCCCTGGTCCTCAAGGCCATGGGAGGCCGGGACTTTCGGTTGACCGTGCTGGGCACCGAGTCGATCGATGGTCACTACCAGCGGCTCCTGCTCGACGGCGGCGGCCTGCTGGAGGCGTGCGACGTGCACCCCACGATGTGGATCCGGCTGTGGTTCGACAACGACGGCCGGGCACACCAGCGGGCGTACACGCTTGTCGACCCCGACCCGGTCACCGGCCGCTTCACCCTCGAATTCGCCATCCACGACGGCTGCGCCGCCCGCTGGGCCACCACGGCCCAGATCGGCGACACCATCAGCGCGACCGTGCAGGGCAGCGCGTTCGAACTGCCGGACCCGGCGCCCGAGCACCTCTACCTCGTCGGCGACGCGGCGTCCCTACCCGCGGTGAACAGCCTGCTCGACGCCGGCGCCGACATCCCGGCGACGGTCTGGCTGGAGTACGCCCACGACGGCGAGAAAGCGCTCGTGCCGCGCGCCCGATCGCACCACGACGTCACCTGGGTGCCTCGGCGCGACGGGGGTCAACATCTCGTCGACACGGTCTGCGCGGCCCTGCCGCCCGGCGGCGCGGGGCACTACTGGGTGGCCTGCGAGGCGGCCACGACCCGTGGCATCACCCGACACATCCGGCGGACGTTGGGTGTCGACAAGGACCGGGTCACCTCCCTCGGCTACTGGAAAGCCGCATGAAGGGCCGGCTCGGCACGCTGACCGCGCTGTACGTCACGCAGTACCTCGGGGTCGGCTTCATCACCGTCGGGCTGACCGCCATCCTGCGCGACGGCGGCACCTCGCTGGACACCCTGGCCCTGTTGCAGATCGTCGGCCTGATCTGGCCCGTCAAGTTCCTCTGGGCACCGATCCTGGACCGGTACGGCTCGCGACACCGCGGCCACTACCGGTCCTGGTTGCTCGTGCTCCAGAGCGCCCTGGTGCTCGCTCTGCTGGCGCTGCTGCCGTTCTCCGACCCGGCCGACGCGCTCGGCCCGATCGTCGCGATCTGCGCCGCGTACGTCTTCTTCTCCGCCACGCAGGACATCGCCGTGGACGCCGTCGCGGTCCGGATGCTCGCCGAGTCGAGCCGGGGGACCGGTAACGGAATCCAGGTCGCCGCGAGCTACCTCGGCAACCTGCTCGGCGGCGGAGCCTGCGTCCTGGTCTACGACCAGTTCGGCTGGGTGCCGGCGATCGGCCTGCTGGCCGCGATGACGGCGGTCGGCCTGCTGGTGGTGTGGCGGTTCCGGGAACCACCCCGCACCGATCGGGTGGCGGGGATCGGCACCGCCTACCGGGCGTTGCTGTCCGTCTTCGGCCAGCCGGGCTGCCGGTGGTGGACGTTCGGCGTGGTGCCGTTGGTCTACGTCGGGGCGGGGATGGCGTACGCGCTGGTCACGCCCGCCCTGGTCGACGCCGGGTGGTCGTTGGGCCGGATCGGCGTCGTCACCGGGGTGGTGATCAGCGCGCCGGCCATCGTGGCTGGTCTGGTCGCCGGTCTGGGCATCGGACGGTTCGGGCGCAGCGGCGTCCTCGTGGTCGGAGGCGCGGCCCTCACGGTGTCGACGCTGCTCCTGCTGCCGCTGATGAACGGTCGCGCGCCGTTGGGCGGGACGGTCGCCGCGCTCTGCTGCTTCATGGTGGCCTACACGATCGCCAACGTGGTGCTCTACACGGTCAACATGGACTACTCCCGGCCGGACACCGGCGGCACCGACTTCACCGTCCTGTCGTCGTTCGGCCTGGTCTGCTCGTTCGTGGCCGCGTCCATCGGCCTCGCGGCCGCCGACCGGGTCGGCTACCCGGCAGTCGCGGTCGCCGCCATCGTGCTGGTGGCCGGCGGAGTCGTCCTCGGTCTGGCCCACCAGCGGCGATTTCCCCGCGGTTCCGGTCCCGTCGTCGACCCGGCAGCGCAACCAGCGGCGGACGGTGTGAAGGCAGTGGCGTGACCACGGTCGGTGGCCGACGGAGGCGTCGTTGCGGCTGTACCTGACCGCGCTCAACCCCACCGACGCCGTCGTGGAGGGGTTCCTCCCAGCGGCGGCGGCGCTCGGGCTCCCGGTCACCGTGCTGACCGACCGGCCGGCGGAGTGGCCGGCGGACGTCCCGGTGGCGCTCTGCGCGGTCCGCGACCCGGCTGCGGTGGTCGCGGCGACGGCACCGAACCGACCGGTGGCGCTACTGTCCAATAGCGACCACCTTCAGGAGGCCACCGCGATCGCCACCCGACAGCTCGGCCTGCCCGGCAAGGACCCCGACGCCGCCCGTCTCTGCAAGGACAAGGCCGCGGCCCGCCGGGCGATCGCGGCTGCGGGGCTCGACCTGGTACGCACCGTCACCATCGACCCCGGTGTCGTACCGCAGGTGCCGGCCGGGATGTTCCCGGCCGTGGTCAAGCCTCGTGCGGGGGTGGCCAGCGAGGACGCGTACCTGGTGGCCGACCAGCCCGAGCTGACCACTCGGGTCACCGAGATCCGTGGCCGCCGCCCCGAGGTGGCCCTGGTGGTCGAGGAGTACCTCGCCGGCGAGCTGCGGACCTTCGAGACCCTCGGTGACGGCACCGCACTGGCGTCCCTCGGCGGTTGGCGTACCGGTCTCGGGCCGCCACCCACCTTCACCGAGGAGAGCCTCGCCTGGTCGCCCCCGGCGGAGCGGGAGAGCACCCAGTTGCGGGCACGCCTCGACGCGCTCGGGGTCGGCTTCGGCGCCTGCCACACCGAGTACGTCGTCTCCGACGACAGGGTCCGGCTGATCGAGGTGAACTACCGGCTCATCGGCGACCGGATGGACCTGATCCTCGCCGAACTGCTCGACGTGCCGTTGTTCGAGCACGTCATCCGCCTGCACCTCGGCGAGCCGTTGACCGCACTCGACCTGCCCGCCACGGTCGACCGGTACGCCCAGGTCGAGTACGTCTGCGCGGATCGACCCGGCCGCCTCGTCACCGCGCCAGGGCGGGTGGAGGCCGTCCACGGCGACGTCCGGCTGGCCTGCCATCCACTGCGCGAGGTGGGCCGCGTCGCCGACCACACCGGAACGAACCGTGACTACCTTGCCGTGCTGCACGCCGTCGGCCCGGACGAGGGCACTGTCCGGCAGTCGCTGGCCGCCTTCCGCAGCGACCTCCAGTGGACCATCGTCGCGTGACTGACGACTGCGAGCGGGAGGTCTTCGCCCGGGTGCTCGACGCACTGCTGCGCGAGGATCACCTCGGTCTGCTCAGCACCGGCCGCCCGGACGGCCCCGACTGGTGGCAGGTGCCGCATCCCGCCGGCCTGCTGCGCGTCCCGGTTCGGGCGGACGGGTTCCAGCAGGCCCGGCGCAGCGCCGCGCCGATGGTGCTGCTGCTCGACGGTGGCGGCAACACCCACCGCACGGACACGCTGGACGGGCTGTTGACGCTGCTCGCCCCGTGCGACAACCCGGAGGCCGAGGCCGGCTGGCGGGACTTCGGCGTCGAGTGCCGTGCCGACCTGCGGGCCCGACGGCTCGCCGCCCGCCACCGGCCACGGGTGCTCGCCGCGGTGGCCGCCGAACGTACGGGCACCCCGACGGGCCTGCCGGCGGCGCTCCTGGACGACGTGCTCGCCGCCCACCACGGTCACCCGGTCTACCCCACCGACCGGTGCCGGCACGGTCTCGGTGACGACGAACTGCTCCGGTACGCCCCGGAACACGCCCGGCGTCTCACGCTGCGGTGGTATGCCGCCCCCGCCGAGGACGTCCGGCTCACCGGCGAACTCCCGTCCTGGTGGCCGCGCGCGCGGCGACCCGACCAGGTTCTGTTGCCGGTGCATCCGATCACCGCGACACGGGACGCGCTACCGGTGACGGACCTGCCGGCGATCACCGCCCGGCCCACCCTCTCCATGCGGACGGTGGCGCTCGACCACGACCCGTACCTGCATCTCAAACTGCCGTTGCCGACCGCGAGCCTCGGTGCCCGCAACCGGCGCACGCTGCGTCCGGGCTCACTCGCGGACGGCGCGGCCGTCGCAGTGCTGCTCGACCGGATCGCCAACGCCGAACCCACCTTCGCCGGGCGGATCCGGCACGCCGACGAGGGCACCTGGGCGCACGTCGACGGGGACGAGCGGCGCAGCTTCCTCCTGCGCCGATTCCCACGCGATCTGGCCGGCGCGCACGTGGTGCCGGTCGCGGCCCTCGCCGCAGCCGACCCGGTCGCGGGAACTGTCCTCGAACGCGTCAGCCCCGAGCGGCCGGTGACGCTGTTGGAGTCTTACCTGGACCTGCTGCTCGACTGGCACGTCCACCTCTGGCTCCGGCACGGGATCGCCCTGGAGGCGCACCCGCAGAACATCCACCTGCTGGCGTACCCCGACGGCACGGTCGGTCTGCTCTACAAGGACAACGACGGGGCCCGACTCGACGCGAGGCACGGCGGCCCGGGTGGGCTCGCCCTCGACGACGACCGGATGTGGGCGCGCGACCCGCAGGAGCTGGCCGACGTGTTCATCACCATCACCCTGCACCTGGCCGCCGCCGCGCCCCTGCTCGCGCTGGCCGCCCGAGGGCTGCCCGTGCCGTCACCCGCCGAGGCGCTGGCACCCCGGCTCGCCGCCGCCCGCGACCGTTGGGGTGACGGACCCGCCGCGCGAACCTTCACCGAGCGGGTGTTGCGGGCCGCCCACCTGCCCATCAAGGCGATGCTCACCGCCGGCACCCTGCTGCCCAAACAACGGTTGGGCTGCGCCGACATCAACAAGTACTACCTGCGTACCGGCCCGAACTACCTCCGGGAGACACGATGACGAGCGCCCAGTTGCGCTCCCGGCCGGCCACCGACACCGGTCAGGTCGCCGACCTGGCCGCCGCGCACGCCGTCTTCGGCTGCCTGGTCCGCGAGCTGGCCCTGCCGGACAGCACCCCGAGGGTGGTCGACGGTGCCGCGCACCTGCTGCTGCCGGACCTCGACGTCACGGTGCGCTGCGCGGTCGCGCGAAACTCACCGCTCGGGGCACACCGCTACGTCGGCCCGGTGCAGCGGACGACCGACAGCGGTCGCTGGGCGGACCTGGACGCCGACGGGCTGGCCCGCCTGGTCGCGGCCGAACTCACCACCCGTACCGGCCTGGTCAACGACGAGTTCGTCGAGCAGGTCCAGGCCAGCCGGGACACCGTGGCCCGGCTGCTGGCCGACCGACCGACCGAGAACCCGAACCCCACCGGCGATCCCGCCATCGACGCGTACGTCGACTCCGAACAGTCACTGGTCTTCGGCCACCCGCACCACCCCACCCCGAAGTGGCGCAGCGGTGACCCGGACCGCTGGCGGGCGTACGCGCCGGAGCTGCGTACGTCGTTCCGGCTGCACTGGCTCGCCGTACCGGACGATCTGGTCGTCGGCGCCGGGCCGTTCGACTCTCTCGTGGCCGCCCTCGACCCGCCGCGACCCCCGGCCGGGCACCGCGTCCTGCCGGTGCATCCCTGGCAGCTGTCCCTGCTCCCGCCGACGCATGCGCGCCTGCGCGACCTGGGCGAGGCCGGCGTGCCGGTACGGCCCACGGCAAGCGTCCGCACCCTCTACGCCCCGGCGGCCGACCTGTTCGTCAAGACCAGCCTGCACGTACGGATCACCAACTGCCTGCGCAAGAACGCCCGCTACGAACTCACCGGGGCGGTGGCGCTGACCGACCTGCTGGCGCGGGTGCCGATGCCGGACGGCGTCGGGCTGCTCACCGAACCCGCCTACCGCACTGTCGACGTCCCCGGCCCGGACGAGGCGTACGGGACGATCCTGCGTACCGGCCTGGGCCCGCACCTGCGTCCCGGGGACACCCCGATGCTGGCGGCGGCGCTGGCCGCCACGCCACTGGTGACACCGGATCCGGTGGCCTGGTGGCGTGCGTACCTCGGGTTGCTGGTGCCGGCGGTGCTGCGGTGCTGGCTCCGCCACGGCGTCGTGCACGAGGCGCACCTGCAGAACGTGGTCGTCGTGCTCGACCGCGACCGCCGCCCGGTCCGCATGCTGTTGCGCGACCTGGAGGGGGTGAAACTCGACGCGGATCGGCTGGTCGGCTGGCCGGACGGGGTCCCGCCGCAGGTCCGTTACGGGTCCCGGGACGCCCGTCGCCGGATCGTCTACTGCCTCTTCGTGAACCACCTCGGTGGCATCTGCGGCGCGCTGGCCGACGCGCGACCCGGGATCGAACGGCGGCTGTGGCAGGAGCTACGGACCGTCCTCGACGCGGTGGCGACCGACCTCGACGACCCACCCGAGCTGCGCGCGCTGCTGAACGGGGAGCCGCTGCCCGCCAAGGCGAACCTCCTGGTCCGGTGGCGGCGCGACGCGGACCGGGCCGCACCGTTCGTGCCGGTGCCCAACCCGATGGGCGGGCCACGATGACGCGACCCGTCTACGTCCACGACCTCGACGCGCTGGCCACCCAGGTCCGCGCCATCCGGGCGGCGCTGCCCCGGCAGGTGGAGCTGCTCTACGCGGTCAAGGCCAACCCGGACCCCGGTGTGCTGCGCACCCTCGCCCCGGCCGTCGACGGGTTCGAGGCCGCGAGCCGTGGTGAGCTGCGCAGACTGGCCGAGGTGCTGCCGGGGCGGGCCCCCGCCGCGTACGCCGGGCCGGGCAAGACCGAAGCGGACCTCGCCGCCACCCTCGCCGCCGGGGTGCACCGCATCCACGTCGAATCGCCCGCCGAGCTTCGGCGACTCGGCGCGCTGGCCACCGCCTCGGGTATCTCGGCCCAGGTGCTGCTGCGGGTGAACCTGCCGGTCGACGCGCCCGGCGCGAGCCTGGTCATGGGCGGCGGGCCCAGCCCGTTCGGCATGGACCCGGCCGACGCGGTCGAGTGCGCCCGCCGGCCGCCCGCCGGCATCGACGTACGCGGAATCCACGCTCACCTGGCCAGCGGGCTGGACGCCTCCCTCGCCGGCACGGTCGCCGCCGCCGTGGTCGAGTGGGCGGTCACCGAGGTCGGTGCCGAAGAGGTCGACGTCGGCGGAGGCATGGCCGTCGACTACACCGACCCGGCGGCGCGATTCGACTGGGTGGCCTACGGTCGGGCACTGGCGGACGTCCTCGACACGTACCCGGGGGTGCGGCTGCGCATCGAGCCGGGTCGGTCGGTCACCGCCTACTGCGGGGCGTACCTCACCGAGGTCATCGACGTGAAGCGCTCCTACGGCGAGTGGTTCGTGGTGGTGGCCGGGGGCACCCACCATCTGCGCACGCCGGCGGCGAAGGGGCACGCGCAGCCATTCAGCGTGCACCGGCGGCGCGACCTCGACGGCCCGCGTACCGACGGCGGGCCGGTCACCGTGGTCGGGCAGCTCTGCACCCCGAAGGACGTGCTGTCCCGGTCGGCCACCGCCGGGCCGATCGGCGTGGGTGACGTGCTGGCCTTCGGCATGGCCGGGGCGTACGCCTGGAACATCAGCCACCGGGACTTCCTGCTGCACGAGCCGCCGCTGTTCCGGATCGGTGACCCGCAGGAGGTGGCCGCCGAGTGGGCGGCCCGACCGCCCGGCTGATGACCTTGCGCCGGCAGGGGCCGCATCCCGTCCCTGCTGCGGCCCTTTTCACGGGCTCTGTCCGGCTCGCGTGTTATCGATAACATGCTATCTTTCACCCGGGAGCGAAGGGCACGCTCCCGGTCACCTCGACCAGCTGGTGAAGACAGTCCGAGGGCACGCCTCTCCCGCGGTCTTCCCGGCGGTGACCAGTCCGGGCCCCCCGTCGACGCCAGGCGACCGCGGTTGATCGCCGGACGACTTCGCCCGGTCTCACGCCCAGCTCCTAAGCCCACCACGGGTGGCCCGGTGCCGACGGATGGCGGACGCACACACTCTGTGCCGCTGCCGAGTCATGAGCACCAGACGCCCACTGGCAAGGAGCCAAGCAATGCTCAAACGTAGGCACCTATTCCCATCCATCGCGGCTGCGGCGCTTCTCCTCGCGGCCACCACCGGCGGAGCGCTCAGCGGCGGCCTCGGCGAAGCCGCTGTGGCCTCGACGAACGGCACCCTCGCGGCGACCGCCGGCTGCGGCAAAGCCCCCACGCTGACCAGCGGAACGCGCACGATCCAGAGCAGCGGGCAGAGCCGTACCTACAACCTGCGGATCCCGGACGGGTACGACAGGAACCGTCCCTACCGATTGATCTTCGGTTTCCACTGGTTGAACGGCTCGGCCAACAACGTCAGCTCGGCTGGCTACTACGGGCTTCAGCCGTTGTCCAACAACAGCGCGATCTTCGTCGCGCCACAGGGCATCAACGCCGGCTGGGCCAACACCAACGGTCGGGACCTGACCCTCTTCGACGACATCTCCCGGCAGATCGAGAACGACCTCTGCGTCGACACGACCCAGCGCTTCGCCCTGGGCTGGAGCTACGGCGGAGCCATGAGCTACGCGGTGGCCTGCGCCCGACCCACCGTCATCCGCGCGGTCACCGTCATATCCGGCGCCAACCTCAGCGGATGTAACGGCGGTACCCAGCCGGTCGCCTACTTCGGCATCCACGGCACCTTCGACAGCGTGCTGAACATTTCCCAGGGTCGGCAACTGCGCGACACGTTCGTGCGGAACAACGGCTGCACCGCGCAGAGCCCGCGCGAGCCCAGCCGAGGCAGCCTCACCCACATCACCACCGCCTACTCCGGCTGCAGAGCCGGATACCCGGTGCAGTGGGCGGCGTTCGACGGCGACCACACGCCCAGCCCTGTCGACGGGTCGGGCAGCCCCAACGACTCCCGGACGTGGACCTCGGGTGAGATCTGGAGGTTCTTCAGCCAGTTCGAGTCGACGACTCCGCCGACGACTCCGCCGCCGACCACCCCGCCGCCCACCACCCCGCCGCCCACCGGCGAACCGGGCACCTGCACCGCCACCTACCGGGCGGTCAACAGCTGGCCCGGCGGCTTCCAGGGCGAGGTGACCGTCGCCAACAACACGACCACGACGATCAACGGCTGGACCGTGGGCCTGACCCTGGCCGGCGGCCAGGCCATCAGCAGCCTCTGGAGCGGAACCAACACCGGCACCACCGGCAACGTCTCCGTGCGGAACGCCGCCTACAACGGCACGCTGGGCTCGAACGCCTCGACCACGTTCGGGTTCACCGCCACCGGCGACGGCTCCACTCCACCCGGCAACGTCACCTGCACCAGCCCCTGACCGAGGCAGCATCAGGGCCCGGAGCCGGCTGGCTCCGGGCCCTACAGGTCCCGGGTGGCCCAGGTACGCGAGCCATGACGCGCGAACGTGGCCGCTGCCGCATCGACAAGTCTCCACACCTTGGCAGGGGGGCGCGCCTCCGCTACCGTCCATGGGAACGCTCCCATGAACTTAGATACATCAATGTGATCAGGAGGAAACACGTCGTGGCTATCCTCTCCCCACTCCGCCGCAGATCGGCGGCCATCAGTGTGGCTGCCATCGCGGGCACCGTCGCCGCTGGCGTCTGCTTCGCCGTCGGCGGCGCGTCCGCCGGCACGGTGTCCGGGTCGCTCTACCGCGACCCGAGTTCGGCAGTCGTCCGCTGGGTCGCCGCCAACCCCGGCGACTCCCGTGCCGGCGTCATCCGCGACAAGATCGCGAGTCAGCCGCAGGCCCGCTGGTTCGCCAACTTCAACCCGTCCACCGTGCAGGCCGAGGTCTCCGAGCACATCGGCGCTGCCAACGCGGCACAGCAGATCCCGGTGCTGGCGGTGTACGAGATCACCAACCGGGACTGTGGCGGGGCCAGCGCGGGTGGGGCGCCGGACCTCAACCAGTACCAGACGTGGGTGTCCAACTTCGCCAGAGGTCTGGGCAGCCAGACGGTCCTGATCATCCTGGAGACCGACTCGCTCGCCCTGCTGACGTGCCTGAGCAGCAGTGAGATCAACGCGCGCAACCAGGCGATCACGACGGCCACCCGGACCATCAAGTCGGCCAACCCCAACGCCAAGGTGTACCTCGACGCCGGCCACTCCACCTGGAACAGCGCGGGTGAGACGGCGAACCGACTGCGGGCAGCCGGCGTGCAGTACGCCGACGGTTTCTTCAGCAACGTGTCGAACTACAACTCCACCTCCAACGAGGCGAACTTCGGCCGCTCGGTCATCTCCTCCCTCAACGGCATGGGCATCTCGGGTAAGCGCCAGGTCATCGACACCAGCCGCAACGGAGGTGCCAGCGGGGACTGGTGCGGCGACGACAACACCGACCGCCGTATCGGGCAGTACCCGACGACGAACACCGGCGACGCCAACATCGACGCGTACCTCTGGGTGAAGCCTCCGGGCGAGGCGGACGGCTGCCGCTACACGGCTGGTTCGTTCCAGCCCGACCTGGCCTTCAGCCTGGCCAACGGCGCACCGAACCCGCCGACGACCACACCGCCGACGACGACCCCGCCGACCACCACGCCGCCGACGACCACGCCCCCGACCACCACGCCCCCGACCACCACCCCGCCGGCCCCATCCACGCCGCCGCCCGGTGACGGCTGCTACGCGTCGGTGGCGCTCAACCAGTGGGCCGAGGGCTTCACCGCGAGCGTGACGGTCACCGCCGGCACGTCGGAAATCAACGGCTGGACCGTGACCATCGTGCTGCCGGGCGGCACCGCGGTCACCGGCACCTGGAACGCCCAGGCCAGCGGCACCAGCGGAACCGTCCAGTTCCGCAACGCGAGCTACAACGGACGCATCGCCGGCCGGCAGTCGACCAACTTCGGCTTCCAGGGCACCGGCACCGGCCCGGGCACGACGGCCACCTGCGTGACCGCCTGACCCACCCGATGTCGCGGCCCGGCGCGGAGGAACACTCTCTCCGCGCCGGGCCGTCGCCGTCCTGCGGTACGAGCCGGAGCGGCGCTCGGAATGACGCCGGAGCGGCGCTCGGAATGACGAGGACTCCACGAGAGTCGGCCATCCCCTAGGCTCAGGAGCCGACACTGGTGGATCGCGGCGGAGGAGGCCCTGCTTGCGATTCGAACATCGTGACACCGAGACAGACGCGAGCATCGTCAGCCGTGTGTGGCGCACCTCCAGCGACGCCGAAGACACGATGACATCCGCAGCGCGCACGTGCTGCCAGCTGATTCTCACGCGGATGCAGGGGCGGTTGTTCGCCAGCCTGCGCGGGCCGGAGACCAGGGCGACCAGTGCGCCGGTCCCGCCGAACGCCGAGTTCCTCGGGATCCGGCTCACGCTCGGCACCGTCTTTCGGCCGCATCCCGCAGCGTCACTCGTCGACGGCCACGTGGCTCTCCCGGTGACCGACTCGGGCCGGGTGGTCATCGGCGGTGAGGACTGGGAAGCCCCGACGTACGAGAATGTCGAGCAGTTCGTCCGACGCCTGCGGGACGCAGGTCTACTGGTGCGATCGCGTCTGAACGAGGAGCACTTCGCCGGCCACCGGTCCAGACGAACCCTTCAGCGGCAGTACCACGCCAGCACCGGCCTGTCGCAGACCGCTGTGACCCAGATCGACCGCGTGAACGCCGCCGCCACGATGCTGCGCGGCGGCCTCGACTGGCGCACGGTCGTCGAGGCGCTGGGGTACTTCGACCAGGCTCACCTGGCACACGCGCTGCGGCGCTACGTCGGGCGCACCGCGCGCGGGCTGCAAGCGGGCGACGACGCATCCATGTCGTTTCTGTACAAGATCTGCCCCCAACCAGGCAGCTAACCTCCGCGTGCCGGCTGCCCCGGCTGCTGTTCCCGATCGGAATGCGGAGGAGAACCGTGCTGCTCAGCGTCAACGTCTTCGTCAGCCTCGACGGAGTCATGCAAGGACCGGGAGCTCCCGACGAGGACCGCTCGGAGGGCTTCGACCGGGGCGGGTGGCTCGTCCCACATGCATCCCCGCACACCAACGAGGTCGTCGAAGGTTGGTTCCGTGAGGCGGACGCATTCCTCTTCGGCCGCACGAGCTACGGCCTGCTCGGCGGGTACTGGCCAAAGGTCACCGCACCTGACGACCTGATCGCCAGCAAGCTGAACACACTGCCGAAGTACGTCGTCAGCAGGACGATGACGGACGAGGAGGCCGCCTGGAGCCCGACAACGGTCCTCCGCACCGAGGTCGTCGACAACGTGCGCCGGCTCAAGGAGCAGCCTGGCAAGGAACTCCAGGTTCACGGCAGCTGGAAGCTCGTGCAGGCGCTGCACCGGGCCGGACTTGTCGATCTGTACCGGCTGCTCCAGTACCCGGTCGTCGTCGGAACCGGGAAGCGCCTGTTCCCGGACGGGTCGACGCCCGCCACATTCGCGACCCCGGAAGGAAGTTCGCACGTGCTGCCTGGCGGCGTTGTCTCGCTGACCCTGACCCCCACGACCCTCGGCAGGATCTCGGCGGGCGCGTACACGGTAGACGAGGGGCGCTCGACGGCAGTCCGCTCCTGACACCGGTGCAGCGTCAGGTGCCGCCCTGGCCGGCCGCCGGTTCGCCGGGGCGTCTCCCCATTGGCGGTGATCCGATGAAGGGCTTGTATCTCGAGCCGCTTGAGATCGCATAGTGGGCGTCGTGGACAGAGACGAGCTGTACGCCATTGGGGATGTCGCCCGGCGGACCGGTCTGAGCGTCAGCGCGGTCCGGTACTACGCGGACGCCGGTGTCGTCACGCCGGCCGCCAGCACCCCGACCGGCCACCGCCGGTACGACGTGTCGGCGATCGCCCGGTTGGAACTGGTCCGGACGCTGCGGGAGCTGGACGCCGGTCTGGACGAGATCCGGCGGGTGCTGGCCGGCGAGGCGACGCTGCGGGAGCTGGCCGCCACCCACCTGGCGCTGCTGGAACGGCAGGAGGCGCGGCTGCGCAGCCGTCGCGCGGTGCTGTCGGCCATCCTCCGGCAGGACTCCACGGCCGAGCAGGTCACGCTGATGCACAAGCTGGTCGGCCTGTCGGACGAGGAACGCGACCGGCTGATCGACGAGTTCTGGATCGAGGTGTCTGCCGGCTGGGAGCCGCCGGAGCGGATGGTCGAGTGGTGGCGCGCGGCCCGACCGGAGCTGCCCGACCATCCCAGCGCGGCCCAGCTGGAGGCGTGGATCGAGCTGGCCGAGTTGGTCCAGGACACCGAGGTCCGGCAGGCCGTACGCCGTGAGCTGTACGAGGCGTGCACCACCGGGGCCGGGCCGCTGATGACCTCGTCGCCGATGCTGGACGCACTGGAGGCGGGCGCAGCGATCGGCCAGCCGGTGATGGACGCGGCCCGCGAGCAGGTGCCGCCCGACTCGCCCAGGGGCCGGGAGATCGCCGACCAGTGGATCGGGTGGCTTACCGGCATCTTCGCGATAGCGGACAGCCCCGGGATCCCGGACACGCCGGAGTTCCGGATCCAGGCGGCCGAGCAGATGCTGAGGGGCGCGGAGTGGGACCGCAGGCCGCCGGAGGGGCCGTTCGACCGGTACATGGAGCTGGTCACCACCGTGAACAACGCGCCACCGGAACGGTTCCCCTACGAGTGGCTGGCGGACGCGCTGCGCGCGTCCGCTCTACCGCCTTCCTGATCGGCCTCGCCATGCGGTGCCTACCCCTGGCAGGGAGTGGTTGGCGCAGGCAGGGCTCGCGATACTTCGAGTCATGAACGCGAGAGGACAGCTCGGCGACTTCCTCCAGGCCCGGCGCTCCCAGCTGCGGCCGGAAGACACCGGCGTGGTCACCTACGGTGAGCGGCGCCGGGTGCGGGGGCTGCGCCGGGAGGAACTGGCCCTGCTGGCCGGGGTGAGCGTGTCGTACTACTCCCGGTTGGAGCAGGGTCAGGCCGTGAACGCCTCACCCGAGGTGCTCGACGCGCTCGCCCGGGCACTGCGGCTCGACGACGCGGAGCGCCGCCACCTGAGCGAACTGGCGGCCGGGACGCGCCGCCGGCCCGCCGTGCGCCGCCCGGCCCCGGAGCGAGTGAGCCCGGCGGTCCGCCAGCTCGTCGCGACGCTTGGTGACGTACCCGTGGTGGTGCTCGGCCGCCGCGCCGACGTGCTGGCGTGGAACACCGCGGGTCATGCCCTGTTCGCCGGTCACCTGAGCCCGGAGATCCCGGAGCGGCCGAACCAGTACCCGAACATGGCACGGCTGGTGTTCCTCGACGCGCACACCCACGACCTGTACGCGGACTGGCCCACCAAGGCCCGCGCGGTGGTCGCGACGCTGCGGATGGCCTCCGGGCAGCATCCGGACGACCCGCTGATGGCCGCGCTGGTTGGCGAGTTGACAGTGCGGAGTCCGGAGTTCGCCACCATGTGGGCCGACCACCGGGTGAAGGCCGGCGGCGACACCGTCCACCAGATGCGTCACCCGCTGGTCGGGACCATGGACGTGACGCAGCAGACCCTGCGTACCGAGGACGGTCAGACCGTCGTCGTCGCCACCACCGAACCCGGCTCGGCATCGCACGCGGCGATGACGTTGCTCGTGCACGGCGCGGTCACCACCCGTGCCGGCACTCCACAAAAGCCTGTCCTGCGCGAATAGCACTACCCCATCGCTCGTCCCGAGGTGCTCCGAAAGGAGCGCCGGACCCGTCGTGCCCGCTCCACGCCAATCAACAGGACCGTTAGTAAGGACAAAGAAATGCGCAAGGGAATGATGACCCTCGCAGTCGCTCTCGCAGCGGCGGGGATCGGCGCCGTGACCGTCGTGCCGTCGAGCGCCGCACCGGCCGCGACCGGACGGACCCGGACCGAGGGGCCGGCCCGGCAGTCTGCCCCGCCGATGCCCTCGCGGATCGCGGTCCACTTCGACGTGACGAAGGGGCAGATGCCGGAGAACGTCGCCATCGGCCCGGACGGCACGGCCTACGTCACCTTCGCGGCCTCTCGACAGGTCGCCGCAGTCACCCCGTCCGGCGGGACGCGGATCCTGGCGACCCTGCCGGCTCCAGCCGACGGAGGCGTCAATACGCCGGTGCTCACGTTCGCGCTGACCACGGGCATTGTCCGAACGACCGACGGCACCCTCTATTTCCTGTACGCGAGCGGCGATGCCGCCTCGACCGGTCTGTACCGGCTACGCCCCGGCCGGGCCCCGCACCGCATCGCCGCCCTGCCGGCCGACGGGCTCCCCAACGGCCTGGCGTTCGACCCGGCGGCGAAGAGGTTCTACCTCACCGACTCGGTGCTCGGCACGATCTCGACCGTCGCCCTGGAGGGCGGCCGTGTCGAGGTTTGGTCCTCGGCACCCGAGCTCGCCGCGGCGGGTTTCCTCGGTGCCAACGGCATCAAGGTACGCGCCGGCGCGATCTGGGCGACCAACCTCGACCAGGGCACGCTGCTGCGCATTCCGTTGCGGCACGGCCGGCCCGGCCCTGTCCGGGTCGCGGCGACGGGTCTGGTCGGCATTGACGACTTCGCGTTCGTCGGCGCCGGCGATCAACAGGTCATCGCCGCATTGAACGGACCGAACACGGTGGTGAGCATCGACGCGGCCGGCCGGTCCCGAACGCTGCTGACCGCCGCCGACGGGCTGCAGAATCCGACCTCGGTGGCCGTGCGCGGCCGCACCCTCTACGTGCTCAGTGCCGCGTACACCACCGGGGTCGACCCCAACCTCGCACTGGGCACCCTGCCGGGCCGCTGACCCGTCCCCCTCGATACTGAGCAGTCGGATCGCCCGCCACCGTCGGATGACGGCGACGGGCGATCCGACGCTTCCGCTCAGGCGGGGGAGACGTGGCTCGGTCACCGGGCGGCCCGGAAGTCCGACGGCTCGCTGGATGACCCGTCCGGCGTGCTCGGGCGTCGACGGCCGAGGTGGAAGGCGGCGCCCGCAACCAGCGCGGCCACGACAATCAGTGCGGCGAAGACCGGGTGCATGTCCTTGGACAGGCTCGGGGCGCGTTCGGGCCCGATGGCCCAGAGGACCAGTGGTGTGGCGTAGGCGGTGGCGAGAGCGACCGTCCAGCGGCGCATTCCACGGAGATGGGCGTGCCGCAGGCTGACGATCAGCGCAAGGGTGACCGGGACGATGGCCAGCATGGCGAACTGGCTGATGACGAGGACCGGGACCGCCCAGATCGACATGATGGCGGTCCGGTCCGAGCGTCGGGAGGCGCGGTCTTCCTGGGTGCGGGGATGCGAGGTGGAGGACATGGTCGTCCCCGTCACCGGGTCGGGTTGGTGGTCGCGGGACGCCACGCCAACCAGCCGCGACACAGCACGTAGGCCGACGCGACGACGGCGACGAGTCCGAAGTCGATGATGGCCGACAGTCGCGCCTCGGGGACGTCTCCGATCAGCGCGCCGAACACGACGAGAGCGGCCTTGCCGACGAGCACGACCTCCCAGACGCCGGCCATTTGGCGCGGCCTGACCGCGAGCAGGACGAAGAGCGCGGCGAAGATGCCGAAGCTGGACACCCGCCAGCCTTCGATGAACAGGCGATCGTCGCTGGCATTGATGGTGAGCAGCACACCGTTGACGAACGCGACGGCGGTGGCGAGGGAAGCGAGGGCCGCCAACCAGCGGCCGACGAGATCTGCGCGGCGGGTGGGGGTGGCGATGCCGATGCGGTGAGCAGTCACGGCGGTCATGGGGGAGCCTCTTCTCCGGGAAACGAATGTAAACTTACATTCGTTAACTTATATGTTCGCCTAACACATGTAAAGTCAAGGAGTGACCACACCGCGAACACGTGCCCGCAACAAGCGCGGCGAAGGTGCTCAGTTGCGCGACGAGATCGTCGACGCCGCGATGAAGCTCCTGGAGGACGGCACGCCGCAGAACGTGACCCTGCGGGCGGTGGCCCGGCAGGCCGGCATCTCCGCGCCGTCGATCTATCCGCACTTTCCGGACCTGGACTCGATCCTGCTCGCGGTCGCGCAACGCGCGTTCGGCATTCTGGAGCAGGAGTTGGGCGTACCGGATGACGCGGATCCGGTGGAGCGCCTGCGCGCGATCTGCGCGGTCTACCTGGCCTTCGCCGAACGCCGGCCCCACCAGTACCGGGTGATGTTCGGTGCTGTCTGGGATGCCGGACAGGCCCTCGAACGGGCCCCGGCCATGGCGGACGCGCTCGCCGATCTCGGCATGGGAGCCTTCGAGGTCTTCCGGCGTACGCTCGCCGACTGCGTTGCGGCGGGACGGTCGGCCAGCGCGGACCCCTTCGGCGACGCGACGGCGCTCTGGGTCGGGTTGCACGGGTTCGCCCAGCTCCAGGTGGCGGCGCCGTTGTTCCCATGGCCACCGGAGCTGCGCGACTCCGTCATCGACCGGATGGCGCTGCTGCGCTGACGGTGAGACCGGCCGGACCCCTCAGACGCGAGTCAGACCGCGCCTCGGTCGACCATGCTGAACGTGGTGTCGATCGGGGCGTCACCGAGAAACTCGACGTAGATCTCCTTCTTGGTCGGGCTCCACTGCACCACGCCGTACTCGTCGTTGACGATGGAGTAGGACGTGCGTCCCTTGTCGTCCTTGCCCTCGCGGGCTATCCCGAACAGAGTTGCGGCGGTTGCGTAACACTCGGCACCCACCAGCGACGCGTACCCCTTTGAATCGATCTTGACCCCGAGGCACGGTCGGTGGGCGATCTCCGGGTTCACCGATTTGATCATGTAGTCGACGCCGACCGGTTCGAGCACGAAGAGCGCATCCTCGCCGGTGCCGTCGCCGACCTCGAGCTCGCCGTGGGACGGCAGCGCCAGGTCGCGGTCGATCTCCACCACGTGCAGCAGGAATCGCCGCTGACCGGCCAGCATGGCCCGGGTAGGGTCCGCGCTGGTCGACGGTGACGCGGTCGGCGTACCCGATGGGGCCGTGGACGCGGTGGCCGCCGGCCCGCTCGTTGCCGGGCTGCCGGTCGCCGCCGGGCCGGTCGGGTCCGGTTTGGACTGGCCGCGCAGCAGTTTCGGGCCGACCAGGAAGGCGGGCACCAACACCGCGATCACCGCGGCGGTCCCCCCCAACGCGGTGAGCCAGCCACGCCGGCCCAAGCCCGCGCGACCGGCCGTGGCCAGCCCCGACGGCATCGACCGCCGGCCCTGGTCGTCACCGCCGCCAGCGGGCAACGCATTCGCCGTCGGCGTCGCGGCCGGGAGCTGGGCCGGCCCGCCAGCACCCCCCGGATACCCTGCGGTCAACAACCCGTCGAGCAACTCCCGGGCGGTGGGCCGGGCGGCGGGATCCTTCTCCAACGCCCGGGAGACCAGCTCCCGCAACGGCCCGTCGAGCCCGGTCAGGTCCGGCGGTTGAGTGAGGATCCGCATGGCGGTGGCGGTAGCGGAGTCGCCCCCGAACGGGTTGCGGCCGGTCGCGGCGTGGGCGACCACGGCACCCCAGGCGAAGATGTCCGCGGCCGGGCCCACCGAGGCGCCGGACGTCGTGTCGAACCGCTCCGGAGCCATGTACGAGACGGTCCCGACCATCTGGTTTGTCCGGGTGTGCTGGCTCGTCGCCTCGAACGCACGGGCGATGCCGAAGTCGATGACCTTGATCCCGCCCGGTGCGACCAGGACGTTCGCCGGCTTCAGGTCCCGGTGGATCACCCCGGCACCGTGGATGGCGGTCAGCGCGGTAGCCACCCCGACCGCGATGCTGTGCAGCTGAGCCGCCCCCAGCGGCCCCTGTTCCCGGACCACCTCGGCCAGACTGGGACCCTCGACGTACTCCACCACCAGGTACGGCGGGTCATGGTCCGGGTCGGCGTCCAGGACCTCGGCGGTGCAGAACGGTGGAACCTGGCGTGCGCGGTTCACCTCGCTACGGAACCGACCCCGGAACTCCTCGTCGTGCGAGAGTTCCGGGCGGACAACCTTGACCGCCACCCGCCGTCCCTGCGGCGAGCGGGCCAGGAAGACGCTGCCCATGCCGCCGTCGCCGAGCCGGGCGAGCACGTCGTACCCGCCGAGGCGGACCGGGTCACCGGGACGCAACCCGTCGTTCACGCCGGACGTCCACAGACCGCGACCACCGCGCGAACCGTTCCGCCTATCACCCGTTCCCCTTAGGTCAGTCGGACGCCGCCCGCAGCCTATCGTCCGTCCACCCAGCGCCGTCGATGCCGTCCACGAGTGAGGTGGACCCGCAACGTCTTCGGTGCGGCCACCGCAGCAGGGCGGCTCCCGCTCCTCCCTGGCGGTCTGGCCGCGTAGCTCAGAGCCCGGCCGGCGGTCTCGGGAGGGAGGACTCGGCGGCGGACGAGTTCCGGTGCGGCGGTGTCGAGTGGCACGTCGGCGCCGGGCCTGAGCCCAGGCGGCGATGTTGTCGGCGGCCGGCCGGCCCTGTCGAACGGCGTGCTGCGCGCTCATCGGGGTGATCTCCCCGGGGCGGGCCGGGTCGGGTACGGCAGCGGCGTCGCCGCAGGCGAGGATCTCCGGGTGGCCGGGCACGGCGAGGTACTCGTCGACGGTGGCCCGCCCCCTGGTGATGCACCCGCAAGGCCCGCGCGGCGTACGCGGCGAAGGTTTCCAGGATGGTGACGGTGTCGTCGTCGAAGGCGTGGGGGTGCGGGCGTAGACGTTGAGCGCGCCGACGACGGCGTCCTGGATCGGCAGGCCGATCGACGGTTAGTGGATGACCCACTGCCACAACGCCCACCACGCCGAGGCGGGCATGATGACCAATCTGGCGTATGCGTGCCGACGGGTGCGGTGGCCGGACAGGTCCAGCCACCGCACCACACCGGTCAGATCCTTGCCAGGATGGTCTTCATCGTGTCGATCTCGGTCTGCTGGGTGGTGGCGATCTGCCCGGCGAGCGCCTTCGCGTCGGCGCTGGCGCCCTGGGCGGCCTCGGTCCGGGCCATGGTGATCGCGCCCTCGTGGTGGGCGATCATCATGGTGAGGAACCGCCGGTCGAAGTCCCGGCCCGAGGCCGCCGCCAGCCGGGTCATGTCGGCGTCGGACATCATGCCCGGCATGCTGTGATCCATCCCCGGCATCCCAGAGCCGGTCGGGGCGGCGCTACCACCGTGGTTTATCCCCGGCATGGCGGTGCCGCCGTGGTCCATGCCCGGCATGGTGGTGGGCGCACCGCTCGGCGTCGGCGTGCCCCAGGCGGTCAGCCAGCCGCTCATCGTGGCGATCTCCGGCGCCTGGGCGTCCTTGATCTGGGCGGCGAGCTGCTTGACCTGCGGGTCGGCGGCCCTGGTGGCGGCCAGGTCGGCCATGGCCACGGCCTGCTGGTGGTGCGGGATCATCATCTGCGCGAACATCACGTCCGCCGCGTTGTGCCCCTCGGCGGAGGTGCTGTCGGCCGGGGCGGTGGCGGTGGGCGAGCCGTGGCCGCCGCCGGCCGCGACGTGGTCGTCGCTGCTGCCGCAGCCGGCCAGGACGGCGGCGGCGGTGAGGCTCACGCCGGCCACGAGGGCACGGCGCAGGAGGGTACGGGACATGATGAGGTAAGCCTTTCGGAATCGGTGGACGTGCGCGGAAGCGGGCGCGGGGGCACCGGGAGGTGACCGTCGCGGGGCGCTTCTATATGCGCAGCACCGACAGTGCGGCGACGCGTCGGCCCATCGGGAACCACGCCGGCGGGCCCCGGGAAACCGTCACGGACGGCTGGCTGCGGTCGCGGGATGTGATGCCCGTTCGGCGCAGCAGCAGGGCCGCCGTCAACGCCAGCGAAACCCCGAACGCGCCGACGACCGCCAGGCACACCGCCCACCCGGGCATGTGTCCCGGCGCGCCACCCGGCGCGGCGGTCAGGCCCACGCACCCTTCCCCGGCACACCCATGCGGGACTGCGGCGTTCACCGCGGCAACCGCCGCCAGGACCGCTCCCGGTTGCGCCACCGCGTGCCTGTTCGGAGGCACGGCCGAGCCGTGGTGCGGGCCGGCCCCGGCAGGCTGGTGGCCCAGACTGTGCATCGCCGCGAGCCCGATCAGGGTGGCGGTCAGCAGCACGAGGCGGACGAGCCATCCGCCTCGCACCGCCGACACACCGGTCACGGCCACCACGCTACCGGCCGCCTGCCGGCTCGCGTCGCGAACCCGGTCACCCCGTCTCCTGCGGGCGCAGCCGCACCCGGCGCAGCAGTTGGGCGTTGAGTGCCACCACGATCGTCGACGCCGACATGAGCACCGCCCCGACGGCGGGGCTGAGCGTCACCCCGGCCCAGGCCAGCGCCCCGGCAGCCAAGGGGAGGGCAACCACGTTGTAGCCGGCGGCCCAGGCGAGGTTCTGGATCATCTTGCGATACGAGGCCCGGGACAGGGCGATCACCCCGGTCACCCCGCGTGGATCCGACGAGGCCAGGACCACCCCGGCGGACTCGATGGCCACATCGGTGCCGGCGCCGATGGCGATGCCCACGTCGGCCCGCGCCAACGCCGGGGCGTCGTTCACCCCGTCGCCGACCATCGCCACCCGCAGGCCCCGCTTCTGCAGGTCGGCCACGGCGTCGTCCTTGTCGGCAGGAAGCACCTCCGCGTACACCTCGTCCTCGCCGGCCCGGAAGCCGAGGTCGGCGGCGACCGCGTCGGCGACCGGCCGGGCGTCCCCGGTGATCATCACGATCTTCCGGACGCCCTGGGCGCGCAGGTCGGCGATGGCCTGCCGGGCCTCCGGCCGGACCTCGTCGGCCAGCGCGAGGGCGCCGACCACGGCCGCCCGGTCGCCGTCGAGGCGCAGCAGGTGCAGCACCGCCGCCCCCCGGCCGGCCCATTGCCGGGTACGACCGGCCAGGTCCTCCGGCACCGTCGCGTCCACCTCGCGCAGCAGCGCCGGGCCGCCGACCGCGTACGTGACGCCGTTGACCTCCGCCTGCACGCCGCGCCCGGTCAGCGACCGGAACCCGGACGCCCGGCGCGACAGTTGCCGCTGCTGCGCGGCGGCGACGATCGCCCGGGCCAGGGGATGTTCGCTGTCCGCCTCGACCGCGCCCGCGACGGCGAGCACCTCGTCGTCACCGGTGCCGCCGGTGCCGGCCACCCCGGTCACGACGTGCTCGCCCCGGGTCAGGGTGCCGGTCTTGTCGAACAGCACCGCGTCCACGGTGCGCATCCGCTCCAGGGCGAGCCGGTCCTTGACCAGGATGCCGCCCTTGGCCGCTACGGCAGTGGACAGGGCGATCACCAGGGGGATGGCCAGGCCGAGGGCGTGCGGGCAGGCGATCACCAGCACGGTCACGGTGCGCACGACGGCCTCGTCGAGGTTCCCGACGACGGTCCAGACGACGAGGGTGACCGCCGCGGTGGCGGTGGCGATGTAGAACAGCCAGGCGGCGAACCGGTCGGCGAGCACCTGCGCCCGGCCGCTGGACTGCTGCGCCTGAGCGACCAGCCGCTGGATACCGGCCAAGGCGGTGTCGTTGCCGAGCGCGTCCACCCGGACCCGGACCGCCGCGTCGGTGGCGACCGTGCCCGCCACCACCCGGTCGTCGACGCTCCTCGCCACCGGTCTGGACTCCCCGGTGATCATCGACTCGTCCAGCTCGGCAGCCCCGTCGACGATCCGCCCGTCGGCCGGCACCCGACTACCCGGGCGGACCAGCACAATGTCACCGAGACGCAGCTCCGACACCGACACCGCCTGCGGCTGGCCGTCCTCGCCGACGCGTTCGGCGTCGTCGGGCAGCAGCGCGGCGAGCGCGGAGAGCGCCCCTTGCGCCTGCCCGATGGCCTTCATCTCCTGCCAGTGGCCGAGCAGCATGATGGTGACCAGTGCGGCCAACTCCCACCAGAAGTCCAGGTCGAAGGCACCCAGCGCGGTGGCCAGCGACGCCACGTAGGCCACCGTGATCGCCATCGCGATCAGCAGCATCATGCCCGGCGCCCGGTCCCGCACCTCACGTACCGCGCCCTGCAGGAACGGCCAGCCGCCGTACGCGAACACCACGGTCCCCAGCACCGGCCCGACCAGCTCCATGCCGGAAAAGTCCAGGCGGTAGCCGAACCAGTCCATCACCATGTGACTGGTGGCCACGATCGGCACGGTGAGGACCAGGGTCAGCCAGAACTTACGCCGGAACACCTCCGGGTCGTGTCCGGCGTGCTTGTCGTGCCCACCGTGCCCCGCCGCGTGGTGCGCCGTCGGGTGACTCTCCTGCTCAGAGGTCTCTCGGGACATCTCGCCACCTCCCTTCGCCATCACTATATACCCCCCGGGGGTATCTGCCAGTGTCTCGCAATTCGCCCAGTCGGTGGGCGGCGTGGTGCCCGGGGGTGCCCACCCCCGGCGGCGGTGGGCTCCAGGTGTCCGTCGTGACCCGCAACCAGACATGGAACTCTGTCGTCTGATGGGTGGACCCGGAGGGACGGGTGACTGTCTGGGTGTGTGCTGCCCCGATGTCATCGCCAGCTAGGAGTAGGACGCCCCGGCCCTCGCTGATGACCGCTGTATCAGCACTGGATGGAGACTTGCGACCGATCGCCCTTTCCGAAGTTGTGGCTACTGAACCGCGGCGGGTCCACGCCCCTGACCAGACAACCGAAAAGGGTGGTGCACGATGGGCAGCCTGTGGGCCGCGTCGACGTCGGCAAGACCCACCACCACGTGTGCGTTGTCGACGACGACGGCACCGTAGTTCTGTCTGAGAAGATTCCCAACGACCAGCAGGCCATCTCCGGCATCGTCGGGCGGCTCGGCAAACGCCGTAAGCCGATCCGCTGGGCAGTCGACCTCCGCGGCGGACCGGCGTCACTGCTGCTGGCGGTCCTGTTCGATCGCGGCGCGGACGTGCGCTACGTCAGCGGCACCGTCACCTCACGGATGGCGGAGGCGTTCCACGGTGAGCGCAAGACCGACGCCCACGACGCCTACGTTCAACGACCGGGCGCGCGGCGCAGCGGTCTGCGTGATCGAAGAGATGGCGGCCGGATCACTCTTACCAGCCACCTGCCGCCAGCCGCACCGAGACGACCCCGGCGTTCCAGTGAGGACACCACGCCCTAGTGCCAGCTCCGCGTCCTCCCGCCGCGGCCGGGCCAGCTCCGTCCGCTCGTCCTCTGCCAACTGCCCGGCAGCGGCCTCACCGTCTCGCGGTCCTCGCTCACCCGGTCGGCCAGGTCCCGCTGTTGGTCCCCAAGTCGTGGGCGCGCCCCCGACCCTGGCCGCCCCGACCACCTCTTGGCGATCATCCGCAACCGGCTCAAGCGCATCCAGTACCTCCCCGACCTGCTCGACGGCTTCCTGCCCCTTGCCGGCCTCGAACCCGACTCAACCTGACGAGTCAAGATCTGTAGGCGGAGCGGGGTGGTTCTGGTCGCGCCAGGACCGAGGCGAGATTCCGTACGCCTGTCTGAACACCTTGCTGAAGTGGGTCGCGTCCACGAAGCCCCAGCTCCGTCCTATCGCCGCGATAGTCCGTAGCCGACCATTCGGGCCGGCCAGCTCTCGCCTGCATTCGGCCAGGCGGCGCGTACGGATCCATTCTCCGAGGCTGATACCCGACCGGGATAGCACAGCGTAGAGGTGACGTACGGAGATGTTGTGTGCGGTGGCTATCCGTTCCGCGGACAGATCAGGATCAGCTAGATGCTGCCGGATGTAATGAGTGACGCGCAGGCTGAGCGTGGCCTCCAACGGCGCCTTGGCCAGGCTGGAGTCATGGTGCCGGGACGTCAGGACAGCACGGAGGAGTTCGACGCTGGGTTCCACGGCGGCGTCGGCGTGCCCGCCCTGGTGCAGCTCCCCGTCGACGGCGAGCTGATGGAAGTAGGTGGAGGCGAGGCGCGCGAGGGGATTGTCGGAACCCAAGGTGACTGAGGTGGCTTCTCGTACCAGCCGGTCGGGGAGCGCGAGTGCCGCGCGGGGGAAACGTATGAAGTGGTGGTCGACTCCCTCGGCGAAGCTGAGTGTGTAGGGAGCGATCGACTCGTACACGGCGAACTCCCCTGGCCCCAGTGCGCACTCGCGACCGTTCTGCGCCACGATGCTGGTGCCCGTCACCTGTAGGCCGAGGAAGACGGCCGGTTCCTCGTCCGCCTGGGCCAGCCGCTGCGTTCGATGGACGGTGACCGCGGTCGCCCGCGCCGAACAGATCCGGACGGGCCCGATGGTGCCGAGACCCATTCGGACGGAGATGCCCTCAGCCGGCGGCCGGTGGTCGATGTCGACCGCGACCACAGAGTCCCACACCGCGTACCGGATCGCTTCCTCCCGGTCATGCGGAGGTATGAACGCGGTGTCCAGGACGGGACTCATGAGACAGACCCTCGTCTGCGTCGCTCATGCAGGCGGCCTGCCGGTTCCCACACACGTACCCCCTCGACAAGTCCCGTTCCGACATCGCTCGGACGAGTTTGCCCGCCGTGCGACGGCTCTGACGGGCAGGCGCAGCCTTTCGCTTGATGCAGCACCGACTGAAGCGGTGCATCACAGACAAAGTCTCCTGCACGGACGGCAAAGTCCGAAACCCACGACAACCTTATGGTTCGTGGCGAGGTCGTCGCTGAGGCGACACCACCGACAGAAGGACTTCATCGTGCAACGAGTATCCATGACGCCCCGCAGGCGCATCGGATTGTTGGGGGCTTTGGCTCTCATCCTCTCCGGCGGTCTGGTGGCCAGCCCGATGACGGCTGCGCCGGCCCACGCCGCCTACGGTCCGTGCAACACGACAGTGCACCGCACCGATGGATTGGCCGTCTACAACTACTACGTGGTTCCCGCGCGTACCGGCAACGGTCTCAGCTGTTACATGCAATGGCAGACGGGCAGCTCCAACGCCGTGCGGGCGTTGCAGAACGCCATCCTCCGCTGCTACGGCAGCACCTCTGCCGCCCAGCGCATCCGCGACACCGGGGGAGCAGACGGCTTCTACGGCACCGGCACGGTGGATGCCGTTCGGTGGCTCCAGGCAAACCGCCTCGGCGTGAGCGCTGACGGCGTATACGGGCCGGCGACCCGTCAGGCGATGCGGTGGCCGGACTACTGGCGTGATCCCCGAGACGGATCGGTTGATTTCATCAGCTGCTATAACCCGCCGTTCTAGTCTCGCAACCTGTGCCGACGCTGACTTTCGTGCCGAAGTCAGCGTCGGCGTCCTTCGGCATGAGTCCCGCTGTATCGCTACCTGATCCTCGGTTCCGGCGCCGATGGCGAGCCGGGTCCTGCGGGCGGTGGCGGTGATCCGGGCCGTGACGTGCAGGAGCCGGTAACTCGGCGTGCCCAGATGATCCGGAACCTCAGGTTCGACGCGAGCGCGCCCACTGCGCGGACCCTCATCCGGCAACTGTCAGCGTGGACCGGAGTTTCGTAGGTCCGTGACGGCCAGCCGCGATCCGGCGTGTTCGACGATGGTGGCGATGGTGTGCCGCAGGCCCCGCGGGAGGATCAGGCGGTCGTCGAGGGTGAGGTCGTAGCCCTGGATGAAGCGGGGGGTGTCCCAGGTGGATTTGCGGAGTCGCTGATCGAGCTGACTGCGGACAGTGTCGCTGCGGTCTGCGTCCGAGGCCGCCACCGGCAACGGGTCGACCTTCTCGACCTACCGCTACCCACCCCCGCGCCGGACGGTGCCGGGTGGAGCGACGCCTACCGGCACTGGGCCGGAAGGTAGGCCACGATGAGCGAGTACCAGTACTACGAGTTCAAGACCGACGCTCACGTCATCGCCCAGACTCTGCGCATCCGCACTGGTCTGCCGACCCTCACCCTCGCAGACGGGGTACAGCAGCAGTTGAAGCTGCTCGTCTCCCGCCGCCTGGGCCTGGTCGCCGACCGCGTGCGCATCACCGCCCGCATCCAGGACCTACTGACCATGATCAGCCCCGTCCTGGAGAAGACGCTGAACCTGCGCAGCAGGGGTGCACTCCGGCTCCTCGCGCAGTGGCAGACCCCCGCCGGGCTGCGCCGTGCCGGTGAAGCCCGCATCCTGGCCTACCTACGCCAGCACGGCGTGCGGGCCGCCAAGGCACTCACCGCCAAAGTCCTCACCGCCGCGCGGACGCAGACCGTCGCCGTGGCGGGAGAGGCCACTGCGGCCGGGATCCTGGCGCAGATGGCCATCGACCTGGAAGCGATCAACGACCGCATCACCGCCATCGAGGAAACCATCGCCGTAGTTGTCGCCGAGCACGAACTTTGGGAGATCGTCACGAGTCTCCCTGGTATCGGCACCACTCTCGCCGCCGAGTTCCTCGCCCACGCAGGCACATGTCCAGTTTCACCGCGCTGACCCACTGCCCACGATCACGCGCCTACTACGACAAGAAGAGAGCTGAAGGAAAGACCCACCGCCAAGCCACCGCCGCACTGTCCAGACAACGCCTCAACGTCCTCTGGGCCTGCATCCGCGACAAGACCCCCTACCAGCCCAAACAACCAAGATCAGCAGAGCTGGCGCCATGCGAACTGGCGTAGAGACTCCAGGGGATAGAGCATCGGTGTCCTAACCCGACGCTCCGCCGGTGTCCACAGGCCGACGACCTGCGGCTTTCTATCGTCTGCCGTTGCGTGCCGGTCGCTTCGCAGGCTCGCTGCGATCGCTTGCCGAAGATCAGCTGGAACGCCGCGGTTCCTGCGGGTACAGGCTTAACGCTGCCGCGAGTCGGGAGCCGAGTCATCCTTCCTTGTCGTCGAGCAGGTCGCGGCGCCACTCCGCAAATCGGCTTCGGAGGTCGTCCAGCGCTCGGCCGGTGACACCGTACTGGGCGAAGTCGTCGGGATCGAGCTGGGTGGCTTGTCCGAGGGCGTCGGCGAAGACGCGCCGGTCGAAACCACGGTCGGCGCGCTGCACGAGGGCGAGGAGGTTTTCGCGGGTGTAGCGGCCGGATCGGAGTGTGGCGTCGATGTCGATGAAGTCCCGGGCGAACGCTCGTCCGTAGAGGGCGCTCATCTTGTTCGCTACCGCGTCGTCGGGGTGTAGTACCGGTCCGATCGCCATGAGGATCGGTTCGTTGGCACGCCAGTCCACGCCGAGTTCGACCTTGGAGACCCGCACGCCGTCGGTGACAGCCAGCCGGGCGAAGGGTGTCGTACTGCCGTTCGGTCTCGACGGTCAGGCCGTCGTCTCGGTAGGCGTGCACGACGGCGGTGACCGCGGCGGTGAACTCCCGCCGGCGGTCCCAGGCGGTGAACAGGTCGACGTCCTCGCTGGGCCGCTCGAGGAGTCCGGCGGCCTGGACCGCGTAGCCGCCGGCCAGAGCGAAGCCGTATCGGTCGGCCGCCCCGAGCCCGGTACGGGCGAGGCGTTCGTGGAAGGGATCCACCGCTACGCCGCGTTGCTGCGGGTCGCGGCGAGTTCGGGGAAGGTCTCTTCCCAGCGTTGGCGGAGTTGGGGTGGCAGCCAGAGGGTGGGCCAGAGCTGCTGGAGGAGGTCGGCGTCGAGCCAGGTGTTCAGATCCTCGACCGTACTGGCTTCGGTGAGCACCACCTTGTACATGCTGGCCAGGCGTGCGGTCCGGTCAAGGTCGTACTCGGCCTGCCCGGACCAGTCAAGATGACGCGGAAGCGTCACCGTGCCCTCGGTCGGGCCATGCAGCGCGGTAAGGGTTTCGGCCACTACGTAGGGCCTCCGGTCACCGTAGGGCCGGTAGTCCGCCGGCGGCTGGGGTGATGTCCTGCGTCGGCTGATGTTGGTCGCCCGTCGGACTTCCGGTCGTAGCGCCTGACGGATCGTCTCCCGGCTGTACCCGGTGACCCGCTGCAGATCCACCGGTCGCCAGCCGGCCGCATGGAACGCCCGCAGCTGCTCGTCCCGCTCGGTCAACGCGGCCGCCCGCGTCGCCTCGTACCGGGAGACAACCCCATGCAGCTCGTCCTCGGAGAACCGGCTCATGCTCGTCAGCCTACTACGCTAGGCCAAGCGCGCTTGGCTTTCGGTCACTTCCGGGTAACCGCCGGGACCAGCCATGGTGATCGCGATCGGATGCACTCATGTTCTGCTGAAGCCGAGTGCCCGATATCCGGGCATGCGGCGTGGGAGTGAGGCGGCGAGGATGGGGGTGGCCGGGTCGTGGTAGTCGTGGACCTCGGCGACGTCCTTGCCGGGTGCGGCGCGGATGACGCGGCCGGCGCACTGGACGAGTAGGCCGTCGTAGGAGATCGGGCCGGCGAGGAAGAGTGTGTCGAGGGCTGGGGCGTCGAAGCCTTCACCGATGAACGGTGTAGTGCCGATGACGAGCAGGCCGTCGCCGGCCTTGGCGCCGTCGAGCCGGTGAACGATGGTCCGCCGTTCGCTGGTGCTCATCGCGCCTTGGAGCACGAGCGCCTGATGTCCGCGTGCGGCGAGCAGAGCGGTGAGTGCCCTGGGCTGGGAGAACGGCGGCCCGGGAACGTGGGTGAACGTGGGCCACTCCCTGCCACCCCAGGTGAACCCCAGGTCGCTAGACTGTGCGCTCGCGCCCCCGTAGCTCAGGGGATAGAGCATCGGTTTCCTAAGACGACGCTCTATCTGTGCCCGGAGGCTGACTACCTGCGGGTTCCTATTTGGTTTACGTGTTAGTGGGTCGCACCCGCGCGTTGCTGTGCTCGCTTGCTGAAGATCAGCAGAGCGGGCGTAATTCCTGCTCAGGCCGCGCTTCGTTCGGTCCGACACGTCCTTATCAGATCCGGCGAAGTTGCCGCGCCGCGTCAGTCTACGGTGCCGCGAGAGCGTGGACCAGCATCGTGGCGAGTTTGGCTGCGCGTGCCGGATGGTAATGACCGACCCAGAGAACTCGTCCGATGAGGTATTGGGCGAAGTCGGGGTGGCCGGTTCGGTTCTGCGCGGCGAGGCCGGTGCGGGCGGCGTTGTGGAGGATGGCGCGGAGCCGGTCGTATTCGTCGCGTGGTGTGGCGGGGTGGTGGTTGACGACGAGTCCCGCGAGGAGTTGCCGGTCCGCGCTCCCGCGGATGCGGGTCTTACCTGTGTGGACTTGGAAGCCCTCGTCGCGGGCGATGCCGGTGACGGCGGCGATCAGATCGTCGATGCGTCGGGTGGTGAGGTCGCCGGAGAAGGCGAGATCGTCGGCGTACCGGGTGTAGGCGATGCCGAAGGCGTCGGCGAGGCCGGTGAGGCGTCGGTCGAGTCGGTAGGCGCACAAGTTGGCTAGAGCGGGCGAGGTCGGCGCGCCTTGGGGCAGGTGGCCGGTGCGGAGCGCGGTGAGCCGGGCTGTCCGGTGCGGTAGGTCGGTGGGTGCGCGGCGCAGGACGGCGTGGGGGGTGCGGGTGGTGCAGAGTCCGGTGAGGGTGTGGGCGACGGCTTCGGGGTAGCCGGCGGTGCGGAACAGCCCGTGGACGCGGGTGGCGGGGATGTGGGTGAAGAAGGCGAGCAGGTCGATCCGGACGACGACCGGCTGCGCGGCGTGGGCGGCGGCGAAGGTGTGTGCGGAGCGGCCGGGTACGAAGCCGTGGGCGGCGGGGTGGACCGGAATTGGGCCGAGGACCTCGGTGAGCAGCCGGCGTTGCAGGGCGCGGAGCCGGGACTTGGGTGCCTCGATCAGCCGGCCTAGGTCGGTCCAGCGGTAGTGGTAGTGGTGCAGGCGGTGGGGGGTGGCGCGCCGGTTCATGGCGTGTCGGTCGGCGTACCAGTCGAGGTGTTCGATGCGCAGGTCGAGCATCGCGGCCAGGTCGCCGACGGTATCGATGACCGGGGTGTGCCAGGGGCGGCGGACGGTGCGGGTCGGCGTTACGGGCCGCGTGCGGATCGCGATCGGCCGCTGGTGCTGGCGGGCGGCGGCGATTGCCGCGCGGAGCGGATCGAGGGTGCTCAGGAACGTGGCCAGCTCGCGCGGCCGGTCGGTGGGTGGGCGCGGGTAGGCGACCAGCACCGCGTCGGCGACCGGCCACAGCCACCGGCGTCGGACACCGAGGACGAGCCCACCCTGTTCGACGAGATCAGCGCGGCGCCAGCCGTCGCCGGCGAGGAACGCGTCGCCGAGCGCGGTGGCCAGGGCGTGAATGGTGGTCACGAGCGGGCCGGTGGTGGCAGCGTGTCCCGACGATGCCCGGTCGTGCGGGTGCACAGGCTCGCGGAGCGTGCCGACGCACCTGTGGTGTGGTGCCGAGGTGAGTATCGCGTCCCCGGGGTTGCCCCGGAGAGACCGTGACCGCACCCCGCGAGGGGGGCCGGCCTGGTCAGCTCGGGACACGCTGCCATGGGAGCAGCGTAGAGAACGCAGACCGCCATCGGGTGTCCGTGATGCGCGTGGCGCGGCCCAGAGAACCGTTTCACCGAGCACCTTCGCGGCCGGTGGTCGGCGGCGGCTTCCTGCTGGGACTCGTCCTAGCGGGGGGCGATGATCAGTGTGTTTTCAGCGTAGGCCTGTGGCGGCCCGGTGGTCGGCGATGAGACGCGCGACGAGCTCGGCAGCCACGTCGTCGGGGCGGGCGGCGACGTCGCCGTAGTCGATGGCTTCGTCCGGGGAGACGTGGATGTGGCCTACCTGCCCGAACCCGTAGGTTGCGGTGTTGCTCGGCACGTTGACCTTGCCGTAGGCGATCATGGCGGCGGGGTCGAGACCGATGGCGGGTACGACGAGGTAGCCGTGAGGTAGTTCCAGCGCCGTCAGCGTGTTGAGCATGGCAGTGAGCTGCTTGGTCAGGTCGGCCCGGTCGAGCACCGCGCCCATTTGGCCTCGGGGCAGCGGGGCCCACGCCGACCGTTGCCCGGATCGGGTGACCACGAGCCCTTTCTCGTTGTCCCGGCCGCTGCTCGTCGCCCGGGCGACGGTGGAGTCGGCGTGCGCGTGCAGGGCTTCCAGCCGGGTGAACATGCCGTGCTGTCGGCCATGGTCGGGCAGCAGGTCGGCGAGGGCGGCCAGCTCGCTCACTTGCAGTCGCGCATCGTCGGCGGCGAAGGCTAGGTGCACCTCGACGGCTGCGGCGCCTAGCCTGCGGTCCTGGGTGCGTTGGTCGAGGTCGCTGCGCCAAGAGATGCTGACCGGCGGTCCCGGGCTCTGCCAGCGCAGTCGCGGTGGGATGGCCGGCGAGGCAGCGTTGGCTGTCGGATATGGCACAGCCTGGGCGGGCGAATCAGTAGACGCCGCCGAGGTACCCGGGAACGGCGGGGGTGTGGCGGGCTTGTTCCGATCGCGGCGGACGCCTTCCAGGATCTGCTTCTGCGCAGCGGATTCGTCGAGTCCGTGAATGCGGATCTGCACCACCTGGCTGAGCAGCCCCTCCGGCTGGCACTCCTGCACCATGATCGGTACGAGGGCGTTCTTCGCGCCCTCAGGGTCGCTGGCGAAGACGGCTGCCCACTCCGAGGCTGGGAAGGGCGCCTTCAGGTAGGCCGGGGAGAGCACAGCGATCATCCGGGGACACTGCTTGAGGGCCTTGTCCATCTCAACGGCGAAGTTGCTGCCTGGCCGGAAGTCCCACTCCTGAATGGTCACTGCGAAGCCGTCCGCCTCGAGGATGTAGGCGATCCAGGTGGCCCATGCCTTGTCAGCGGCCGTATACGAGATGAAGAAGTCCTTCGCTACACCGTCCACCTGACCAGGATAGGTACAGGCGGCGACATCGCCCGTCGTGGACCGCCGCGATAGTTGCCGCCTCTCCATACACTGGTCCTGGTCGTGACTACGGAGGTGCCGGGAGTGCGGGATGTCCTGCTCGCGGATCTCGTAGGCCGGGTGAGCAACTTCCAGGCGGGCGGACCCCCGCAGCGGGTACTGGATGCCGATGGGTTGGGCGTCGCGGCGGATCTGCTGCGTCTTACGGCTGATGAGGTGACCGACCGCGAGTCTGTCGACACCGACGCTCTCTACGCGGCCGCAGCGTACTACCACGCAAGGTTCGTCGCCTGGCAGCACCTCGTGACGTCCGTCGAACCCGACTCACATGCGCCGTCCGGTCAGGATTCGCGCCGTAGTGCCAGGGAGGAGCTGGTCAAAGCGCTCGATCTGTACGGGCTACTTTTCCTGGCCGACCATAGGCGGGTGCCGCGGGACCTGTGGCCCTACGTCATCCGCGCGACAGGACACGACCCATGGCGAGATCCTCTTGACCGCGCGGCTGATCTGATCATCGATGGGGAAGAGTCCGGAAGCCTGGTTCCTGTCGACGAAGCAATCGCTCTCCTGCGAGCGCTCACCGATGCCAGCGACGCCGGCGGCCGCGACACCCTGCTTGGACACGCACTGCTGCTGCGCGCCAGTGCGACCGACGCGCCGGCCGCCCGTCGACGCGCCGATGTCGACTCGGCAGTTGATGCGCTGAGTGCCGCTTCCGTCCGCTCCGAGGTGACAGCGGAGCTTCGGTCCACGCGCCAGTCGGCACTCGGCAACGCCTACCTGACGCGGTTCGCGGTCACCAAGGATCCCCGTGACCTGCTGGCAGCCGAGTCGGCGTATCGCGCCGCGCTGGCTGACGTGGCGGCCGATTCCCGGGAGTACGCCAACGCTTGCGCTGGGGTAGGGACGGCACTCGGGAGACGGGCCGAGGTCGCCGTGCCGGCAGAACAGCAGGCAGTGCGACTGCTGCGCGAAGCCGCCGAATGGTTACGCCGAGCGACTGACGGGGATCCGTCGAGCAACGGCGAGGCGGCCTTGGCCAACCTACGTCGGGTCATGGCCCTGTGGATCCGTGAGAATGCTCGCACTGCCCGCGCGACCGACGAGGCCGACTCTGCCGTGCCGGCGGCGCTCCCTGTCGGGAACGGCGACCGGCCGGCGCCGCATGCCTACGAGGCGGACGTTCGGCAGGCCAACGCCCTGGCCCAGCTCAGTGTTCAGGTCGGCGCCCGGGTGCTGCCGGAGGCCGAGGGGTTCCGTCGGGTCGTCGATCCGGCGTTCGCGCTGTCCGCCGCCGCCGTTGACCTGGTGGTCGAGGCAGCCGTCAATAGGCGCCGCCGTGACGTCCCCGCCGACGTTGTGCTCTTGCTACGGCTGGCCATGGCGGCTGCGGAGAGCCGCTGGGGTGCCACCAGGGACGGCCCCTGGTGGAGGGCCGCAGATGCCTATGTGGAAGCGGTGCGGCACAGCCTGGCTGATACTCCAAGTGGAGAACGCCTCGTTGAAGCCCACAACGTGCTGACCCGGCAGCTCACGCTGCTTCGAGCACGCGAGGCTGAGGAGCGCGACGAACTCTCTGGGACCCTGTTCGCCGCTGGCCTGCTGCATCTGTCCCCGTATATGGCACACACGTCGGGGCTGTCGTTCGACGGGGCGCATAGCCTCTGGCTGGCTCGGCATCGACGTCAGTCAATGGCTGGCCCCGAACGGTCCGACGATGTGGACCCGAGCCCGCTGCCATCGCCGATGGCAGCCGCCGAACAGGCCGTCGGGTACCTGGAACGGGCGGCTGAGCTGGCTCGCGGTCACGAACGCGGCCGAGCGCTCAAGGCGCTCGCGGAGGCCCGTTCCTTCCTCGCCGGGCTGCGACAGGAATCGGCCGACCAGGAGATCCGGTTGGCGTGCCGGGAGGCCTTCGCCCTCCTCAACCCGGCCCACGACGTGATTGGCTACCTGTACCTGCTGCGGATCCTGAACCGGTTCGGCGAGGTCGGTCTGCCTGACGAATTGGTCGACCTCCTACCAGTCCCACTCGCCACACTGCGAGACCGCTACGGCTTGAACGAGGCATCCTCCACGTTCGCCGAGGCCCTCACACTCGCCGCAGAGGCGGTACGGCCGGATCTGGAGGCGGAACTGCTGGCGGCAGCGGACGACGAACTGCCCCGTCTGTGGAACGACGCGCACCGCCGTCAGCGCTGGATGAGCGAGGTGCACCTGCTCGTCGACGGGCACCTGCCCTGCTCACCAGCGCTTCGCGAGATCCCGGAACTGGTCGAGCAAGCGCGGGCCCTGGCGGATGAGGACAGCTGGAGCGGAGCGGAGTGGGCCGCTACGCTCATCCACCTGGCCGCGCATTCGCCCGTCGACGGTGCCCACCAACTCGGCCGGGATCTAATAGCAGAGGCCCACGAGGCGGCGCCGCAGCTGTGGGACTGGCACCACGACGCCATCGACTATCTCGACGCAGGCCTCGCCTATGACCTCGCCACGCAAGCCGACAGCGCCGACGCGCACGGCGACGCGGCGCGCGAGTACGGCTCTGCGGCCCTGCGCTATGCCCTGTGCGGACAGCTCGACCTCGCACTGAACAGCCTCGATGGGGGGTTGCAGCAGGTGTTCGCCTGCGACGACGCCACCGCCGGCCGCGCGGCCACCGCCTTGCTACCCGCCGCGGCCGGGCTCGGGGCCGGAGCCGACGAATCCGTGGCCTGGACGCTGCACCAGTTCTACCGCAGGCTGCTGTTTGGGTTGATCGGATCCAGCGTCGACGTCGCTGCGGTGGCGGTCGTCCACCAGGCCGCGAAGGGCCGCGGGTTCTCCTCGGCGCTGCGCTCGCGCGGGCCGCTGACGGCCACCCCTCGCCTGCTGCGGGACCTGCAGCGGACCCGGGCCGACGAGGCGCTGCTGCCCGGCCCGCCGCCTGACGTCGAGCTGCCTGGCGGGGCGGAGACGGCGATGGTCTGCTACGCCGGCTCCGCGGAGGCTGAGACCGAGTCCGACGTCGATGCCGTGCATCGCAACCGGCAGCGGGCATCCGATCGACGCGTCAGCGACGAATTGACGACCGCCCGCAGCCCGTGGCGGCTGCCCCTGCTCGCGCTCGACGAAGTGCAGGCGCTCCTGCCACCGGAGACCGTGCTCGTGTCGCTGATGCTCGGTGAGGGCCGCCGCGACGCGGCAGGCCCGCCGGTCGCCGCCCTGCATGGGCTGGCGATCAGCCGGGACAGCGTCGAGCACCGCAGCATGCTGCTCCCACAATTCGCCGGCGGCCTGATCAGGTTTTACCGGGGCACCCACCACCTCACGCTGTCCCCGCTCGCGCTGCGCGTCGCCGACCTTCGTCGCGCCATCACCGCTGATCCACTGCATCGCGTCGTAACCCGCGACGCCCAGCAGATTCTGGCCGAACGGCCTGACACGTTCCTCGCCGGATTCCTCGACCGTGTGCCGCACTGGCACGCGGAAGGCCGCCGGCACCTGTGCGTTTGGGCCGACGGGCCACTTCATTACGTCCCGTTCCACCTGCTCGCCGCCGGCAGCGGCACGCTCGCCGACGACTGGACAGTTACCCAGGTTCCCAGCGCCGAACTGCTGCGTGGGCGCCCACCCTCGACCCGCTGGCGCTTCCTCGCGTTTGCCTCGGCGGCCGGTGGCACCCGACATGGCCTGCCGGCTGAGGACGCGCTGGAGGTTCACGCCGCACAGGTCGCCGAGGCAATGGCCGGCGAGGCGATCCTCGGTACCGCCGCCACCCCACAGCGCTTCCTCGCCGCGCTGGCCGAAGCACGGTACATCCACGTCGCCGCCCACGGCGCCCACAACGAATGGGCACCCTGGTTCCAATGTCTCTACCTGTCGCCCGGAGCCGACGACGACGGTCGCGTCTTCGCCCACGACATCCTGCGCACCGACCTGCGCGGAGTGGATCTGGTGACACTGAGCGCCTGCGAGTCGGCGCTGGGCCGATTCGACCCCAACGACAACCTCCGCGGCCTGCCGGCCGCCCTGCTGTCCGCCGGCGCGACGACCGTCATCGGTTGCCTGTGGCCCGTGCATCCCCAGGTTGCCACCGACTTCTTCGGCCATCTCTACCAGCGGCTCGCCTCCGACCCGGATCGGCGCGCCGCCTTCGACGCGGCCCAGCGCGCTACCCGTGACCGCCATCCCGCCTACCGTGACTGGGGCACCTTCGTCTTCATCGGAGACTGGCGCACCATCGCGACCACCGAGGAGCCAACAAGTGGATGATCAAACCACCGCCCCACTTCATGAGGTCGACCTCGTACTGGAGCCACGGCTGCACGCGCCCGATGCGCCATCGCGTGTTCTCGGTCGCGTCTCTCTCGGTAGTCCGGTGGTGCGTCAACTGACCGCCGCTTCGGCGACCTCCGACCCCGACTGGCGGGAGTTCCTCGAGGCTGAGTCGGAGCACAGCACCTACCTCATGCTGAGCCTGTTCTGCGCCTTTCGTGCCGCACCTGGCAGCGACCCAATCGTCGACGCGGCCGTCGGCGTGCACCTGAAAGCACCGGACGCGCCCGCCGATCGGCAGCCGATCGCTTGGTCCATCAACCCGAAGCGGCGCTCCCACGTCGTGCCCCGGACCGGCCGTATCTCACTCACGGCCAAACTCACGATCATCGAATCAACCGTCGAATACGCACCGGACGGCAGCGGCGAGGAGCTTTTCGTCGTCGGGATGGGCGAGCACGACAGCGACCCCGAATGGCGCTTCCGAGCAGTGAGCGGCGCGCCGCTGATCGGCGACGAAGAACTCACCATCGTGGTCAAGACGCCAGCTGGCACTCCCGCCCGAGCGGACGTCACGGTGGCCGCCACCGTCAAACACCGCCGGCTCGGGTTGCTCCCGTACCGAGCGGACCTACCGCCCGTCGTACGGACTGTTGATCTGCCAGCCATGTAACCCTCAACCATTCCACGCCAGGCGTCGCACGGGTCTCAGCCTTCGCCCGGCAGCTCCGGCAGACGGGCTAGCAATTCGGCAAGTGGCGCCCCGTGTACGTCCTCAGGATCACCGTCCACCAACGGCATGAGGCCACAGGACCGGAAGAAAGCCACTCGCTTCAGAAGGTCGTCATCGCTGCGGTCAGGCAACAGAGCGACGAAAGAACAGCCTGCCATGGCTGCCTGCTCGGCGAAGCAACGCAGCAGAGCTGTGCCGACGCCCTTCCGCTGCGCCTCGGGACGGACCCCAATCAGGTATATCCATGCCTGCGGCAGGGGATGGCCGGACTGCTCGAGGCGCTCGTCATACGTCGAGTCGAAGCGACCCTCGACCAGGCCAAGAACCTCGTCCCCGTCGACGGCCACCCAACTCGGCAGGGACGGTTCAGGGCCTCCCTCGGAGGCGTACTGGTAGTCCCAGCCTTCCTGGTCGTGGCCCATGCCGTAGAGGATGTCCGCCATCTGGTGGTAGTCGCCGGGCTTGGACTCGCGTAGCAGCATCAAGCCAGGGTAGGCACGGCGGTCCACGCCTCACCGGCGCCTGACAACTGCGTTACCTCCCCTTGCTCGGGCACGCAATCATTTTGGAGTGAACATCCAAGACATGAACCTTGCCGATTGGGCAGCGGTGCTCCTGGCTCCCGTTACCATCGCAGGCGCGGTTGTCGCCGCCCTGGCGTGGCGAACCTCCGTTGGTGTGCGCCGCGATCAGGCCGACGCTGAGCAAAAGCGCCGGCATCGGGAGATGCGGCCCGATCTGCACCTGACGCTCGACATGAGGTGGCCGCCAGAGGTTGGCCTGGTGGTGGTGAAGTTAATGTGTCCTCGGGACGTGGAGCGGTACGACCGCATCCGGGTTGAGGTGCGCGACGACGGCAAGAACCGGCAACCACGCCACGGCGTGACCGCGGAGCACATTCGTCAGCAGGTGTGGGGACCGTTCCGGCTGCGTCCCGGTACCGATGGTGCAGACGCGGATGGGCGTGCCGCCGAGCAGAACGGCCAAGAGGTCACCGACTCGTGGCTGTTCACGGTCGAGCGCACCACTCCGCCGGCCTGGTATTCGGGTGGTGATTCGGCGTGGCGTAGAGACTACGTTGACGAGCCGCTCCGGCTGCGGATAGAGGTCGGGTTGGGCGACCAGTCGTGGGTGGAGATGCAGGAGGTTTCGCAGCCTCAGCGCAGCGCCTACGAGGACGGCGGCCTGACGGTGGTGTGAACCTGCGTTCAGACTGCCGGGGCGACCGTCGATCTCCGATAGCTCTTGCTCTCTGATCGAAGCATGGGACATAGGGAACGGCTACCAACCGGCGCTGACCACTGCTGCCGACGCGGCGAAAATGCTGTCAAGACCGGTCCGAGCCGCCAACTGTTTGCCCGGGCACGCCGCACCCAGGAGGATGGGGTGCGTGCGTTGGTGGCTCACCGGGATCGCGGCGTGCGGATTTCTTCTGCTCGTCTTCTTTCTGACCCGGCAGGGCCGCAGCCAGGCGGACGAGTGGATGAGCATCCTCGGCGGCCTGGCTGGGGTAGCCGGCACTTCGGTGCTGTTCGGACAGCTCGTCCTGCAGGCGCGCTGTCGTCCGCAACGGCAGGCCCGGCGCGAGATCCTGCGGCGGTGCGCCCTCCACCTATTCGAGGAGGACCTGCCCCGGGTCCGCGACTTGCGCCCGGCACAGCTCGGGGTCAAAGCGGCTATCGGTTCCACCGGACCGACAGCCCGGAACGCCCTCCCTTACCTCGAACGCGAGGCGGACAAGGAGCTGGACTGGCTGGTGGCCGGCGGCGGCGTGGTGCTGGTGTACGGCCGCGCCGCGGTGGGGAAGACCCGCACTGCCTTTGAGGCGATTAACCGGATGCGGCCGGAGCACGAACTGCTGGTGCCGGAGTCCGGCCGGGCGCTCCGGGAGCTTGCCGACTCTGGGGAGGTACTGCGGAACGTTGTCGTCTGGCTCGACGACCTTGAGCGTTACCTGACGCCGCAGGGGCTCGACCGCAGCGTGCTGGAGCGGCTGTGCCCGCCAAGTCGTTCCGATGTCGTCGTCCTCGCCACAATTCGGGGCGAGGAACTCGACCGGCTGCACCGGCGACCGGCCGGTTTGGGCAGCGTGCCGGCTGCCGAGGAGTTCTGGACCGGTGTCGGGGTGCTCGAACGCATCTCGGAGGACCGGCGCGTCCGCATCGACCAATATCTGAGCCCGGTGGAGCAGCGGATCGCTCGGCGCAGCGATGACGACCGGATCGTGGCGGCGGCCGGGGCGGACGCGGGCTTCGCCGAATACCTGGCCGCGGGCCCGCAGCTGATGCAGCGCTGGACCGCCGAGGGGAACCGGCTAGCGGACCTGGGCCAGGCGCTGATCAGCGCCGCTGTGGACTGCCGCCGCGCCGGATGGTCCCGGCCGATCCCTGAGGATCTGCTAACTGTGCTCTTCCGGCACTATTTGACACCGGCTCTGCGGGAGCGCGGTGACCTGCCGCCGACCGCGGCCGGGCTGGCCTGGGCGAGTGAACCGCTTCTCGGCGCAAGTTCATGCCTCTGGCCCGGGAGCGGCGACGGGTACCAGGTCGCCGACTATCTCGTCGACCGCACCGATCACGGGGAGGGCCGGCTGGTCAAGGCGGCGGTCCCGCGGATCGTCTGGGATGCGCTGCTCGGGCGGGCCAAATCCGAGACCCTCTTCCTGATTGGCACCGCCGCGTACACTCGGGGCGAGCACGATGTGGCCGAGGCGGCGATGCGCCCGCTGGCCGACACCGGGGATCCGCTGGCGATGTTCAACCTGGCGGTCCTGATCAGCCGCCGGACGGCCTGGGACGAGGCGAGGGACTGGTACCGGCGCGCCGCCGATGCCGGCCATATCGCGGCAATGGTGAACCTCGGGATGATGCTGCGGGAGTCCGGCGAGGACGTCGAGGCGGCGCAGTGGTACCGGCGGGCCGCCGATCACGGGCACGTGGCGGCGATGACGAACTTGGGCGTGCTCCGAAAGATTGGCGGGGACCACGTTGGTGCCGCCTACTGGTACCGGCAGGCGGTGGCGGCCGGGGATACCGACGCGATGTACAACCTGGGCCTGCTGATGGAGGAACGCGAGGAGCTCGGGTACGCGCGTCTCTGGTACCAGCGGGCCGCCGAGCAGCGGCATCTGCTCGCCGCCGAGCAGCTGCACGATCTGGCCGAGCCCGCAACCGAGCCCGAGAGCGGATTCGCCAAACCCGCGCCTGAGATGGTGACCTTCGACGATGAGGGCTCGCCGGCGCCAACCCGGCTCGAGCCAGGGCCTGCTTGGCGGCAGTGCCGGAACCACCTGATCGTCGACGCCGGGTTCCCCCACGCCACGGTGTCCGCGGTCGAGGCGCAGTCGGCGGAGCTGATCCGCCGGATGCCTCCGGCCGGGGCGGCGAGACCGTTCCGGGGTCTCGTGGTCGGTCATGTAGGCGCGGGCATCTCGGCTTGGCTGATCGCCACCGTCGCGATGGCGCTGGACCGGGGCTACCGCCTAGTCATCGTGCTGACCGGTCCGCTGAATGCACAGGAACAGCAGGTGCGGCACCGGATCGAGCGCACCCTCGGGGCCACGGACAGTTCAGGCTCTGTCCGAATCCTTGTTCTAAAGAAGAACATGGCGGCGGTGCGGCGGCTGCTCGCCGAGATCGACAGCGAGGGAATATCTGGATATCCGGCCCTGGTCATCGACGACGTGAGTGACGAGGCGACCGTCTCGGCGATGCCCCGCCGGGACTGGGAACACACGACGCGGGTCGAGGGCTCACTCGCGAGGCAGATACACCGGCTGCTGACGCAGCAACTGCCTCAGGCGGCATATGTCGCGTTCGGCAAGACCCTGTTCACGAACGCGCTGGCGGATCCGGCCCACCCGGCGGGACTGTTCCCCCGGGATCTCGTGATGTACCTTCCAACCCTGGACGGCTACGTCGGGCCGGCGATCCTGCGGGACCTCGACCCGGAATCGCTGGCGTCTGCCGACCCAGCGGCGATCTCCGAGCGGCCGGCCCACGTCCGACTCTTTGATGAGAACGAGCGGTACGAGTCGCTGCGGGCCGCGCTGGACCTCTGGGTCCTCACCGGCGCGGTCCGGCTCTATCGCGAACGATCGGGTTACGGTCCGGTCGGGGATCACGTTTTGCTCGTTCACGGTCCACGCCGGAGCGACGAGCGCCGGCTGCTCGCTGAGCGCATCCAGGCGCTGTGGCGCGAGGACGACGGCGACCGGGGTCAGAGGTTGCGGCACCGGTACGAAACCGACATTCTGCCGGTCAGCCGGTCGATCGCTCCTGAGCTGCCAATGCCGCGGGACTTCGAGGGTCTGCAGGCCGATCTGGCCGCTACTCTCCGGCTGATCGGTAAGCAGCCGGTGCAGGTCGACCTGGGTACTCGCCACGAGCAAAAAGGCCGAGCGTCGGGATGGTCGGTCATGGTGCTTTCCGGCGCGAGCCGGGGCACCGTGTCGAGCGGCACCACGATCACGCACATGTGGTACACCTCGGCCTCGCTAGACCTGCTATCTCAGGCGGGACAATCCCTGGGGTACCGCGCGGCCTACCGGGACCTGATTCGCTTCGTGACGACGCCGGCCTTGCACCGCCCGTTACTGGCGGCTTTTCGCGCGGAGTCGGCCGCTCGGCACGGCCTCGTGACGTTCGGTCCACTCCCGCCCCGCCAGCTGCCGCAGGCACTGGTCGCCCTACGCCCCGATGTCCGGGTTCAGCGCCGGGACCGGGACTGGAACGCGTACCTGATCGAGCTGCGATCACCGGGACGCCCGATCGAGCCGGTGGCTTATCCGGCCGACGGCATGGTGATCCGGCAAAATCTCCGGGCCTGGGAGCCAGTGCTGCGGATCCCGCGGACTAAGCAGCATTTCTGCACCGGGATCCGGGACGGAGATTTCCCGGCCCTGGTGTCGGCCGTCGACCATCGGACGCTGATGTCCGTGCTGGGCGGGCTGACCTGGCTGGCGGAGGATGCCTTCCAGCCCCACCTGACCTGGTTGCGGAGCCTGACCGAGCATCAGCTCGCCCGATGGGTCATCGTGTTCCCCGAAAATGCGCGCGCAGATAGCGCCCGGACAATCCTGGGAAGCGGGCCGTTTAGGATCTCGGTCCGTCGGCGTACCGATCGTGGCCCCTTCCGGGTCATGTCCACCCCGCTGCACCGGGCGGCCGCCCGCCGGATCGCCGGCTTCTCCTCGCAGGTCGCCGACAGTGCTGCGGACCGGCTCAGCGGGCCGGCCACCGGCTGCCTCTTGGTCTACGCCGTCGCGGAGGCTGTCCCAGACGGGGTCGCCGGTGGGCCCGCCGACGAGAAGACCACGACCCTGGCCTTCCACATGGTTACCCCAGTAAGCACGGCGCCGGCCGACGGCGTACTCAGCGCTTGGAGTGTCCGGTCACCCGGAGACCCCTCGGCGGTGACGACCGACGGTGCCTGACTGGCATCCATGGCCCAGCACCGCAACCTTGGTTGAACCTCAACACGGCCTCAGAGCCCATCCATCGTCCGGTCTCTCACCTCGTAGCGCTCCGCGACGGGCCCTACGAGGCATCTCAGCGGCTCTCATGGCGTATCGACGACCAGAGCGTAGGGGTTCGTCTTGTCCACGGTCACCCAGTGCAATATCTTGCCGCCGGCTGGCACCGTGGAAGTTGGGGTGACCAGGTGGAACCCGATTGTGACCTCATCATCTTCGACGGCTTCGCCCTCACGTCCGGAGAGGTTGCCCTTCTCAACGGTCGGGTAGAGGATGATCGCTCCGGTGGAGGCGCCCCTGAGGGCGTCGGCGACGAGATCCGGGGTCGCTGTGTCTAAACCGGCAATCCTCATTGCTGCGTTCCGGTGTCGTTCCTCGCTGAACACTCGGAACGAGGCGCTGGACGAGGTGCGTTGACGTTCGAAGATGCTGAAGGGCCCGTGCCCGGCGACGAGGCGTCGTGTGGTGGACCTCGTCTGCTGGGGCAGGAGCACAACCCACCGTGCGAGTTGGTCGTCGCTCAGGCGGCGCAGCCAGGCGAGTTCGGGTTGGAAGGTGTCATCGGCCAGCCATTTGAGGTTGCCGAGCACGGCCAGAAGCGCTGCGTGACTGACGATTGCCGCCCCCGCCTCGTAGGTGGTCTTGGCTCCCGGCACCACGAACCTGACGGACCGTTGGGCTGCGGCAGCGAGTAGCGGTTCCCACTGTTCGAGGTTGTGCTTAATCTTGGTTCCGACGGAGGGGAAGGCCACGGGTTCCATCGGCTGGCCGGGTGAGCTCTTCAGGACGAGCTTTGCGTTCCACATTTTGTTGCGGCCGGTGGGTCGCAGGTCCGGGCGGTGCTGGGCGATCAGAGGTGGGACCTGCCGGGGGGTCAGCTGGGGCCTGCCGTCGGCCGGGGCCGCGTACTGGCGTAGTTCGCGACGTAGAAAGTCCTCGTCGCGGCAGGCAGCCTCGAACATGTCGTGCAGGTCTTCGGTCGTGTAGAGACGAACTAGGTCTCGGAAGCCGTGCCGGAAGCCGAACCAGCGGCCCATCTGCATAAGGGTGTCGACCTGTGACGTCGCGCGTCGGTAGTAGGTCACCGTCAGCCCCTCCACGGTGAAGCCGCGGGCGAGCTTGTTACCACCGACCAGGATGCGCCAGATCTCTCGCTTGTCGAAATCGAGACTCTCCTGCTGCCGCTCAAGGTCGGTGTCGCTGTTCACGACGATGACCGGGCTGCCGTCACGGTCAGCGGGGCTGATGAGCCCAAGCGCTGCGCCAATGTCGTCGCGCAGGTAGTCGAAGTCGGCGGGTGTAAGCAGTGCTGGTGCCTGTGCGCGGGACACGGGCAGGACGTCGGTGAGGTACAGCTCCCGCAACCGGGCCAAGCCGCTGGCTCGGTAGTAGCCGGCGGTGTTCCACAGGTGGCTGATCAGCTCGGCTGTCTGCCGGTGGGAGTCCTTGCCCATGGCTTCATGGACGAGCATGGTGTGGTGCCGGTAGGTGGTTCCGTGTCGTTGGCGGTAGAGCTTGACGGCGCCGGTGAGGACGAACATGTCCATTGCGCGGCGTAGTTCGCCGTCGTCGGGCTCGTCGCCGAGGTGCCGCACGTGTGCCCGTTCCTTGGAAGTTTCGAGAGGTCGCTGCTTGACCGGCAGTTCGGCGTCGAAGTCGTGGAAGTCCTCCGCGCCCATGTAGCCGTTAGGTCGCGGCAGGGAGATGAGGAAGTCGCGGGGAAAGATGTCCTCGACGTCGGACGGGTCGATGAACACGTTGGCGTAGGGGGTGGCGGTGTAGCCGACGTACTGGGCGCGGGGCATCATGCGCAGCAGCTGCCCGATGAGGCGGTTGATCGCAGTGCGCTTCTTGCTGTCCTCCTTCCACTTCTTCGGGCTGACGGTGTTGACCGAGGCTTGGTCGGACTCGTCGTCGATGATGAGGACCGGCACCTCGCCGAGGCGGTCGCTGATCCGGCCTAGGTCCGCCACCAAGTCCTGAAGGACGCGCGCGTTCTTCTTGGCGACGACAAGACGGGCGTCGCTGGTGTGGAGGTTCACCGCGTCGTAGAACTTTCGGTTCCGCTCGCGCCCCTTGAACTCGAGGGCAGAGAATCCCATCTGCAGTCCGCTGTAATCCCTGGCATGCTTGCTCAGGCGGTGGATGTCGGGGTAACCGGAGTCGGACGGTCTACCACCGTGGCGGACGAAGCGGTCGCGTTTCCAGTCGGGGTCGTCGTGGTACTCGTGGGCCTTCTGGTCGTGAGGGGAAATCTCCCGCTCGATGTTTTCTCGGCCGCACAGCTCGATGTCGAGGCGCCGCTGGGTCTGGGCGCGGAGCATGTTGGTGGTGCCGGTGAGCACGATGACGAGCCGGTATCCGGCATCGATGGCTTTGGCCACGACGCCGGTGAAGTTGGCGGTTTTGCCGCTCTGGACGTAACCGACCACGAGCCCTTTGGCCTGGTACGCCACGGGGCGGGTCGGGTCGGACAGCCTACGAACAACCTCCTCGGTGGCCCTGTCCAAGTCGGCAACGGCCTTGGGGTTGCGCCATTTGTCGAGAAGGTAGCGGTGATAGTGCGCCCAGTAGAAGTTGCGTTCGGTACGCCGTTGGGGGGTGCGCCACTCCTCCCAGTCGTCGGCGATGACTATGAGACCGTCGGCGGACGCGTGAGGAAACACGTCAGCGAAAAGGTTCGCGGTTGGCTCGTCGACGCCGAGTGCGGTGATCACCGCTGCGCGGCGTTCGGCGGTGTTGTGGCTGGTGCCACCGGTCCAAGGGGCGCTGCTTTGTTCGTGGTCCCACGCGGCAAGGGTGTGGGCGAACTGTTGGCGCAGGGCGTCCTCGGGGCCGGCGTCACGCAGATGCGCTTGGAGGGCGGACCCGTCAGCGAGACTTAGGGTGTCACCGCCCAGCATGGCTGCCAGGGTGTGCAGTGGCTTTGGCCCGGGACGCTGCATGGCGTCGAGGGCGGCGCTGTAGGCGGTGGTGACGGTGTCGCTCATGGCAGTTCCCGCTGTCCCCTCGTCAGTGCGTCGGTGAGGATCTGTGGCGTCGGGTCGCCGCTTCGTCCGGTGAGGTCCAAGCGGTAGCGGACGTCAGTCACGTGCGTGCCGTCGACGCCGGCGTCGGCTAGGAGGCGGGGCGTGAGGCGTGGGAACGTTTCCGTCACCTGGAATGCCTCGGCCGGTGTTCGTAGACGCCACCGGCGTTGGCAGGTGGCCGAGTAGCGGTCCCGCCATCCGGAGCCGCGGAGCAAGTCGTCGAATGTGGCGCGGTGGGCCGTGGACGACAGCTTGCCGCGGACACTGGTGATGAGGTTCGGTAGCGTGCGGCCCGCGCTGCCGGCGGCGGTGATCTGCAGGGACACCAGCCAGAGTTCCCGACCGCCGGTCTCGACCATCTGGGTCAGCGAGGAGATCCAGTGGGCGCGGCGTTCGGACACGGTGGTCTTGACCTCGACGTCGTGGTCAGGGAGCCCGAAGTCGTGCTCCTCGGCCTGCCCGCCGCGCCATGACGCGAGCGCGTTGTCCGGTCCGGCCGCGTGTACGAGGCCGGCAAACAGGAGTAGTTCCCCGATGAGCCCCGTCTCCTTCTCCTGTGAGAGGGCGTCCTCAGTTTTCAGGAGATGTCCGAGGCGGCGCAGGGTCTCGACCAGCGCGGCGGTCAGTGTCTGTTGGTCCAGTTGGACTCGGTCGGCGACGGCGCACAGCAGGGGATAGGCATCGACGAAGAGCCGGGGATCGGTGACGGCAACCTCGATCATCCGCTGCCCGTCGTGGTGCACGACGCGGACGCTGAGGTGCTCCAGCCCGGCGGGTACAACCTCGTGGGAGGTTGCGGGTCCGCGTAGCCCGACTCGCCTGGCGTGGGGGTCGACGAAGAGCACGAGTCGGGGTGACCCGGTGATCGGGTGGTCGATCGGGACACTGCTTCTCAGGTAGTCGCTGAAGCTGTCGGTGCTGAGGTGACGGTCTGCCGGTGTCGTCATGAGCGGGCCTCGAAGGTGGACCTCTCCGCCTTGGCCGCGGTGGTGAGGACCTCCTGCCAGAGGTCGATGTTGTCCTTGTCGCGGGCGCCGAAGTGCGCACCCTCGAAGACGTTGCCGGCGAGCAGGAACAGCAGGGCCTTGAGAACCGGGGCGTCGTTGGCGCCGCCGCGTCGTCCGCCGAGCAGGGCCCGGCGGTACGCCTGGTTGAGCCACAGCGTCCTGGTTCCGCGGTCGAATTCGAGGAACGCGTCGGTGGTGAAGCGCTTCCACTGGATGTTGAGGGGTTCCTCGGGGAGTAGCGGCAACTCGTTGCGGACCTCACGGGATACCTTGGGGTGGAAACCCTTGCCGGGTGGTAGCACAGCCTTACGGCGTGCGGTCGTCCGTCGGTTGGCGTTGATCCATGCCGCCTCGGCGGCCTGGAGGTAGTCGGTGACCGTGGTGCCGTCGTCGGCGCGTGCCGTGGCGACGGCTTGGGCGAAGCGGGGCCCGGCCGACACGCGAGACTTCTCGGGGTTCATGACGAAGAGTCCGGTGGTGTCCCCGTCGATGTCGATACAGACCCGAGCAAGCTGGAGTCGGGTGTCGGAGGCGTGGATGCCCTCCCAGCCGCCGGCGTGCAGGAGTCGTCCACGACGGTAGAAGTAGAGGCCCTGGCGGGCCTCCGCCCCGCCGGGCAGTCGGTACTCGGGGGAGTTGGAACGGCGCGGCCAGATGTGACAGCGCATGAGCAGGTCGGTTCCGCTGGTCCGTACCCTCAGGTCCTTGGGCCAACCGGGCAGTGTGTCGGGGTAGGCGAAGGGGTCGGTGGGTGCCACCGGGTGACGGACGCCGACGCCGAGCTGGATGTCCTCGACGTCTATGACGATTCGGATGTCGCGTTCGGTGAGGATGCGGTGGAAGGTCAGGCCCAGGTGCCCCTGCAGGTGCGAGATGGTGCGGCTGAGGAACTCGTCGACCTGCTCGGGGTCGTCGGACGAGGGTAGGCCGTGTACGTGGTCCCAGCGGATGATGGTGCCTGACCCGCTGGTGGGGAGTTGCCAGTTGCGGTCGAGCTCCGCGGCGGCGAACGTACCGGCCACGATGTCGCAGGTGTAGTCGCGCTTACCGGAGGTGAGTTTCCAGCGTCTTCCCACGGCTGCGTGTCCGGGTGCGCGGGACAGCACGGTGAGGCTGGCGGCTTGGCTGAACGAGGCTGCTTTGAGTCCGAGGCCGAAGTGCCCGAGGTCCTCGCCGGTGTAGTGGCGGTTACCGCCGACGGTCATCGCCGCGTCGATGTGGTCGGGTTTGATGCCTCGGCCGTTGTCGACGACGTAGAGCCCAACCAGGCGGGTGCCGCGTTGGACGAATCGGACGAGGATGTCGGTGGCGCCGGCGTCGATGGAGTTGTCCACCAGGTCGGCGAGGGCGGTCTCCAGGGAGTGGTTGCGGCCCAGGGCGTCCATTGCCCGCGGGTCCGGCGGTAGCTGCACCGCTCCCTCGGTGGGGACCTCCTGAGACCAGACGGACATTTACGCTCCAGTGGGTGTGGCCGGTGTGTGACGGGCGGAACTGTCAGAAGCCGTTGACGGGACGGAATCCGTGGCGTCGGGCGTGGCGCATGGCCTCCAGCGCGCCGCGCAGGTGCTTGCCCGCGGGGTCCCAACCCTGGTGCAGGGCTTGGGTGACCTCGGTCACCGACCTCCGTTGCTCCGGGCTGAGGTTCCCTGTGGCGGCGCCCCAGGCGGTCAGGTCGCTCCAGTCGGCCCCGGTGGTATCCCGGACCAGCTGCAGGTCGTCGCCGTAGGTGTCGACGTCGGCGAGTTCCGTATCCAGCTGCGGCGGGATGACCCAGGCGAGTTCGCATACCGCCGTCCAGCACTCCGGTCGTTTGGTCCACTCGCCCACGTTGGTACGGCCCTCGGGTGGCGAGGTGATGACCTTCTGCACAAGCGGGCACAGGTCGGTTATTGCGTCCTGCAGCGCGGGGGTGAGGTCCTGGTTGCGCCAGATGCGGTCGAGGTCGACCCTTTGGCTGGTGGCGTGGGCGAGTTTCGCGATGGTGTAGGTGACAATGTTGGCCTTGTACCCGCCGAAGTTCTGTCTGGCGACGAGTTTGTCGACCTTCCTGAACAGGATTGCCTTGGCCACCAGGTGTCGGCAGTACTGCTTGTCGACCACCGGTTGCTGCTCGTCCAGCCGTTGCGAGAACAGAGTGAAGTTCTTCTCCGCCCCGAGGCTGACCAGATGCGGTTCCATACTCCAGGAGTGCTCGAACTTGGCCAGGTCGGACTTGGTGAACTTTTGGGCTGACGGGTTGGCGGCCTTGAACACCTTCTGCCGGGCCGGTGTCCCCTCACGGGTGAGAGCGTTGGCGTACTGGCCGCGGGCCCGTTCGTAGAACCAGTGGGTGTCGTGCGGATGGGCGGGGCTCGGCGGTGCCCACAGGGTCCGCATGATCCGCTCAACGTCGACGTGGAAGGCACTGTTCGCCTTCAGGTCCGAGGCGGTGACGCGGTTCTGGGTGTTGGAGTAGGCGGAGATCTGCGGGACGATGTCGTCGAGCCGGTCCGGTGAGACCACCGTCAGCTTCATCTGCACGTGCGCGGCACCGACGTCGACCTTGTTGCGGTGGGCGTGGTGGATGGTTGCGGTGGTTTGCCCTCCGTTGACGATCTGGAGGTGGTGGATGCGGCGGATCACCCGCTGACCGGACGCCGTGTCACCGAACTCGACTTTCGAGGCGGTGGCTGCGATCCCGTTGTTGTAGGCGAGGAACCGCTCGGGATTGCTCTTCAGGGTGTCCAGGATTCCTCGATTGACCGCGCCGCGGACCTGCAGGAAGGAGCGCACGTTCAGCTCCAGCAACCGAGCCCCGTGGGCGGAGTACAGCTCGGCCAGTCCGCTGGCGGGCACGATGGCCAACAGAACCGAGTAGTCCTCGTCGGTTCGCGGAGTGGCCAGGCAGGGCAGCCCTTCCGGGAACTCCGCGACGATCGGCTCGGCCTTACTTCCGGAGGTCGACCAGTTGGCCAGGCGTCGCAGGTCCCACAACTCCCGGCTGACGTGCCTGCCCTCGAACAGCATCGGCGCGATGCCGTCGCGGACCACGCTGCGAGCGTTGGTGACCAGCACCAGACGCACCGACTCGACCCGACCGAATCTCTCGCTGACGGTGGCACACATACCCGCCACGTCCGAGGAACGGTCACGCCTGGTCAGGGTGCCGCCGACACAGCGGGACAGGAAGTTCTCCAAGCGCCTGAACGCCGCATCGACCTCGGCGCGGCCGATCTTGTGGCCGTCGTCTGCGCGGGGGCTGTAGTGGGTAAGAAACAGGTCCAGCGACCGGTCGTCAGACGCGGCACCGTAGCCGCTGACCTCGACACCGTGGTCCTTGAAGTGCACCGCCACGGCATCCTCGGTGTGTCCGTCGGCGGCCAGCTGGTCGAGCATCAGCTGGGTGAAGGCTTCCTGAAGGTCGCACCCCTCGATCTCAGCCTGGGTCCTGACGTCCTCGATGAGGCCGTGCGCGTAGTCGCTGACGTCCGACTCAGCCACGCGCACCCCTGTGCCGCAGGACACGGTTACGGCACAGCGGGCCGCACATGCCGGGCGGACTTGTGAGGGGCATGCAGTTCTCCGGGGGATCGTTCGGCATGTCGGGTGACGGTACGCGCCGACTCGGTCGCTGATGGCATTAACTCTCCCTGATGAGGACAGGACCGACAAGACCCACCGGGCTGAGTCTTGATCACCGCATCGGTCCTGTTCATCACCGCATCGGTCCTGTTCCGGGTCGGTCGAACCACCTGTGGCGCGATCGGAGCCCGAGGAGTCTCGTGCGCTGCCGTCAGGGGGACGATCCGTCGTGACGACGCGGGGGCGGCCGACGCGTGGCGTCGGACCGCAGAGGTAACCTGCGCAGTGCGTTCTGACTGATCGAGGAGGTGACGCGGGTGGCGGACGATGCCGTCGAACGGCGTCGGGCGGGTTACGGCGTCAAGCTCGTGCGTGGCCCGTTCGTACGCCTGGCGCCACACCCTGAGGCGTCCAAGGACGACGGCGACTTCCTCCGCTTCGCAGCAGCGTGCCGTGAGCGGGGCGAGCGGTTGGCGGCGGACCTGTTCAGTGGTGCCGGCGGCCTGAGCCTGGGCCTCACCCAGGCAGGGTTCCGTGTGATCCTGTCGGCCGACCGCGACGCTGAGTCCGTCGAGACGCACCGACACCACTATCCGGGCCTCACCCTCGACTGCGACCTAGGAGAGTCCGCCAACGTCAGGCGGATCGCCGCCTTGGTCAAGGAGGCGGGAATCGAGCTGCTCGCCGGTGGTCCGCCTTGCCAGCCCTTCTCTCGGGCGGGCCGCTCACTGATCCGTCATCAGGTTCGCCACGGCCTTCGTCCGGCGCACGACGAACGCCGGGACCTCTGGCGTTCGTTCCTGGAGGTCATCCAGCTGGCACGACCTGCCGCCGTGATCATGGAAAATGTCCCCGACATGGCACTCGATCGGGAGATGTTCATTCTCCGCACCATGGTGCACGAGTTGGAGTCAATCGGTTACGCGGTTGAGGAACGAGTGGTCGACACCCTGCGCTACGGCGTGCCTCAGTTCCGCCAGCGGTTGATTTTGGTCGCCTTGCGAGACGGGATAGCCTTCGACTGGCCTGAGGAGGTACCGGACCGGGTGTCGGTGTGGAACGCGATTAGCGACTTACCCGAGGTCGAGGGTGGCTGGAGGCCCGAGGGTGGTGCCGACGGCTGGTCAGACTACGCCGGCCCCGCTTCTGCCTTTCAGAGGCAGATGCGTCGGGGCGTTGCACCGGCGGACACGGGCAAGGTCTTCGACCACATCACCCGACCCGTACGCGAGGACGACCTGCGTGCCTTCGACATGATGGACGCCGGCACCCGGTACTCGGACCTACCGGAGGACGTCAAGCGCTACCGCGACGACATCTTCGACGACAAGTACAAGCGCCTGAGCGAGGACACCTACTCCCGCACGATCACCGCGCACATCGCAAAGGATGGCTACTGGTACATCCATCCCCGACAGGACCGCACACTGACCGTGCGTGAGGCCGCGCGGCTGCAGACCTTCCCCGACTGGTTCCGCTTCGCCGGCCCACCGTCGGCGGCGTTTCGCCAGATCGGTAACGCCGTGCCCCCTGCGCTGGGCACCCAGCTCGGGCGTGCCGTGATGACGGCGCTGGACGCCCCAAGGCCAGTTCCCTACCGCAGCGGCGACATCGCTCAGGCCCTTGCCACCTGGTTTGACGACCTCGGCGAGCCGGCCCTGCCGTGGCTGCGCGCGCGGACACGGTGGCAGGTCATCTCCGCGGAGATGCTCCTCGACCGGGCAGCACCCGAGCAGATCCGAATCCTCTGGTCACTGCTCGAACGATGGGAGCAGCCGCAGGACACCGTCGACGCCGGCGATGAACTCGTCGAGATCGGGCGGTGGATCAACCGTGAACACCGTGCCGAGCGGCTGCTCGAACTGGCGCGCACGCTCATGTCGCAACCGGACCTCCTCGACGACGACAAGATCCACAGCCTCCGCGGGGTCGACGCCTCGGTTGCCGACCTCGCCGTCCTCGCAATCCCGACCCGCGATGAGGACAACGCGGAGGAACCCGTGCTCATCACCAAGGGCACCCACCGCGTCGCCGCCCGCTTCACCGGCGAGCACGTCGAACGCAGCAACAGGATGACCGCGGGACGTCTGGCCGTCGCCCGAATGATCGGCGATGACACCGACGCGCGGCGGGCGCATCTCGGACTGATCGAGCTTGCCACCTCCGTCTGCCGCCCGACCGACCCTGCCTGCCCACGCTGCCCCCTCAAGAAGGCATGCAGCGAGGCAGCCAAACGGGGCGGCCGGACTGAACGGCAGCCGGTGGTCAGTCCCTGAAGCCGAGCGCGGCGGCGACGTCAGGGGCTTCGGCCCGCAACCTCTCCCCGATGCGTTGCAGGGCCGCGTACTCACCCGCACGCATGGCAGCGGCTCGCAGTGCCAAGCCGACAACCGGCATGGGCGGCGTCGCCCCGGACGCCTCGCTGCGCGACAGGGCCGCCAGTTGCTCGGAGGCCACCTTCGAGCCCTCGGATTCACCGCGCGAGTTCTTGCGGTAGGCGTCGTCCGCCCGCATGCACAGCTCGTGCACCGGGCGTTCGAGCAGCTGACGCAACTGCGGCGGCATGGCCACCCTGATCTTCGCCACGTTGATGTTGAACACGATGTCAAGATCCGTGTCGAAATCCAGTGCCGCCCGCGCGAGCTTCGTGTGTTCGTCGATGCCTCGCATGCCGTTCCAGCCGCCCCACTGGACCAACCGCTGGGCACGGTAGACGTACAGGCCCTGCTGACGGTTCCAGTTCAGCGGGCCCGAGAGCCGCTCGAACTCCGCCTGCGACGTGAACTGGTCGCGGGATGGAAGGACGTACCGCTGCAACGACACCACGCCGGTGGCCTCACCGAGGGTCACCTCGAAACGGAGCGGAGGCAGCACCTCCCGTGCTGGCTCGTCCGGTGCGAACGGGTTCCACGGCCCGACCTTCTCGCCGTTGACCGTGATCACGAGGCCACCGCCGGCCTCGCCCTCAAGGAAACGGTGGAAAACCGTACCCAGGTGGTCAGCCGTCCTGCCCGCCAGTGCTTCCAACCGGCGACGCGCCCACCCGCCCTCCGGATTACGTTCGGGCAGAACCCGGTCGAGTCCGCGCCACAGCACCACGGTGCCCCCCGTGTCCGCGACCGTGTCGCGGGCCTTGATGACCTGCTCGTCGTTCGCCGGCTCGGCGACGACCCAGTCATCCACCTCGGCGATGAGATCGAGATCGATCATTCGTGAGACGGTGCGGGCCGTGGCGGCCCTCCTGCGACTGACCACCGTCAGGGACCGGCACTGCGACAGAGATGCGGTCTTCAACCCCAGCCCGTATCGGCCGAGGTCGCCGCGACCGTAGTCGCGCCGGCTGCCGTAGCGCAGCGCCTCCAACAGTCCGTTGGCGCTCATACCCTCGCCGTCGTCGGCGATCATCACCCACGAGTCGGACCCGTCGAACACGATGTCGATCTCGACGCGGCTCGCGCCCGCGGCGACGCTGTTGTCCACCACGTCGGCCACGGCGGTCGGGAAGTCGTAACCGATGTCGCGCAGGGAGTCGGTCAACCGCGCAGCAGACGGCGCCACGCTGTACAGGTTCCGAGCGCTCACGACGCCTCCTCCGGTCGAAAACGATGACGGGGACCAGGATGTCATACTCCCCCGCCAGCCACACCGTCGGACGCACACCAGTTCGACGGCAACCAACCCGTGACCGGGTAGCCGCACGTGCGGCCGGCAGCCATCCGGGCTCGGTCCAGGCTCCGGGACCATGGAGTGGCCACAGCCCATTCGACGCGCAACGGCGGGTCCAACCGGGCCAGAGGCAGAAGCGGCCCGTAGGGGGATTGGGCACACCGCAGACCCTAGGACTGGTAGGACCGGCGCGATGAGTCGAACGGCCAAAGTCTGATGTACCTCGCGGCTCTAACCGGCTCGCCGCCCTGCAGGTAAAGGGACACTTCCCGGTTGACGGGCGGCGGCAGGGAGGTTAGTCCGGGGCGGAACGCCGGCCGGATAGAAGGTGGGCGACCGAACCTTGAGGAAGGGTGTCCGCGCATGACGAGTCACACACCACATCGGCAACCCGGCGTGCCGCCTCACCTACCTCTCGACGTACCTCGCATTCCCACACCCTGACTACTCGCCAGCCGGCTCCGACCAACTCATTGTCTACCCGCTGGTCACGCTGCCTGTTAGTCTCGATCTTCGCCGCCCACCTGTCCGCGTTGGGACCCCGAAAGCGGGTCGGCCCGTGCTGGGGACAACCGTGCCAGAAGCATCCGTCGACGAACACCGCGACGCGAGGGCCCGGAAACGTGAGGTCCGGCCGGCACCGGTTGAACAGGGTTCGCCCCAAGCGATATCGAAGGCCGAGAGCGTGCACGGCGCGGCGCAGCGCGACCTCGGGTGCGGTGTCCCGTGTGCGGCGGCCCCGCAGGTGGCTTCCCTCGGTCGTAGCCACCCAGGGTCTTCCCGAAGCGCCACCCGGCGGCGGGGAGCCGCCATCGTCGTGGATCGTCATCACACCCCCAGCCTGACCATATCCGCACGAGCGCCGGCCGCTCTTCACCTCGCCGCGTCACCCCCCGGACCTTCGTCAGAGATCGTCCCCGTCGCCCTACGGTGGGGAAACGGCGGTGGCGAAAGTCTCGTGCCGCCATCAGCCATCGATAATCTCGAACCTCGCACGCGTCGTATGCACATCGCCGCCGTCGCTCTCGCCGGGCTCGGCGTGGCTATCACTATCTCGCCAGCGTCCACGACGGCTGCCGGGATCCCGTCGAAGGCGACAGCGTAATCGCAGCTCAGCGTCGCAGCATCACCGCGCGGGGCCCAACGAGCGGCTACTACACGCTTCGCTCCACCCGACGGCCAGCGGTGAACGCTTCAGCCGCGAGCGAGCGGTTCGCTAGGCGCGATGATGCCGTGGCCAGGGCGAGTGAGATCGGCCCAGACAGCTGGCCGCGCGATCGCTGCTGCGGTGGCGTGGCACCACCTCAGGAGTGCGAGCGGTTCGCTGGGCATCTGCGGAAGCGGTACTGCGGCGACCGGTATCCAAGCACGCAGGCGTATTAGGCGGCCCATCCCGAGGGTTTCCTCGACGAGATGCCTTGGCGGTTCGGTGGACGGTAACGCTGGTGCGGTTCCAGATAACCTCTGCTGGCCATGAGTGATTGACAGGTGACGTGAATGTGATCCTCATGTTTGACTATAGATATGGGGGCGGGGGAAGCGCGGTTGTCGATCGATTGTGGCAGCGCTGGAACCCGAGCCGTCCTGGCATATGCCGACGGCAGCACGCACGTGTTGTTGTTCGACGGGGCCCCGTACGTGCCCAGCGCGTCGTTCGTGCCCGCTAACGGCCAGGCGGCGCCGGCGGGGCAGCCCGCACGAGATCAGCATGGAGCATTCATTCCGGGGCCGCGCATTCCGGTTGAGGATGCGACGGCGGGGGACGCTGGCGGCGACGCGCTGGAGGTGGCGGCGCCGCCGCTGCGCCGGGTCGCCGCCGAAGCCGAGCGGGTCGTCGGTCAGCCGGTGCGGGATGTGCGGGTGGTGGTCCCGGCGGGGTGGGGGCCTCGGCGGCGGACCTGGATGCGGCAGGTCGCGCACCGGGCGGGGTTGCCGCAACCGCGTCTGGTGGAGGCCCCGGTGGCGGTCGCCGAGTATCTGCTCACCACTGGTGTGCGGGTGCCGGTCGGAGCGTTCCTTGTCGTCTGTGATGTCGGCGCGGGTGCGGAGGTGACGGTGCTGCGCCGCGGGCCGGCCGGGTTCGAGGTCCTCGCGACCCTCGCCGACGCGGCGGCTGGCGGCACGGCAGTCGATCACGCGCTCGCCGACGCCCTCATCGGCGCGTCCGCGGGAGAGGGCCAGGGCGCGTCGCGCGCGTCGGTGACGGACAGCGTTCGTGTGGCCAAGGAAGCGTTGGTGAGCCATCCGGCTGTCACGGTTCCGCTCCCGGACCGGCCGCCGGTGATAGCGAACAGTGCGATGCTCGACGAGGCCGCCTGGCCGGTGGCGTGGCGCGTGGCGCAGTTGACGCAGGAGACCGTCGCCGCCGCTGAACTCACGGTCGGTGACCTCGCCGGTATCTACTGTGTGGGCGGCAGCGCCCAGTTACCGCACTTGGCGGCGGCGATCGCCGAGCACACAGGCGCCGCACCCGTCATCGTGCCCGAGCCGGGGCTGGTCGCGGCTCGGGGCGCCGCTGACGTCGGCGCCGTCGATACCGGGGCGGTCGAGCGGGTGGAGGTGCCTGTGCCGCCCGTGCGGCGGGCGGCGGCGATCGCGGTGCCGGGCTTCGCGTCGCTGGCCCTGATCTGGCAGTGCCTCCTGACCGCCGAGGAGCACGGGGTGCTCGGTGTGTACTACTCGGTGAGTGTGAACTGGGGCGAGTTCACGATGGCGGCCGTGATGGCCCTGCTGGCGTGCCTGGCCGCGGGCACGGTCCTCGGCTCGCTGATCGCCGCCCGTAGTCCGACCCCCGGCACCCGAACCGAAGGGGGACGGGTCAGCGTCGGGATCCTCGCCGCGGTGTCCCTCGGCGCGGCGATCGCCGGTCTGTATGCGGTGGTCACCAGCCAATACTTCGGTGTGCCCGTCGGCCCGTACCTGAAGTGGGCGCTGTGGCCGATCGCGCCGGTGTTGGTGATGGCCGTGGCGATGGCGGTCGTCGCCGCCCGGCAGTGGCGGACCCCGCACGGCGGCTGGTCGGCGTTGCTGGCCGCGCCGGCTGGATCCATCGTCGCCGCGACGCTCGGGATGGGGTTGATTCAGTATTCGTTGACCGCCGACCGGTGGCCGGATCGGATCCTGTGGATCGACATCGCCGGCCGCGTCGGCGGTCTCCTCCTCGGCGTGGCCGTGGTCATGGCGGTGGTGACGCCCTTGATGTTCCGTCTCATCCTCGCCGCTCCGCTGGCGGTGATCTGCGCGGCGATCGTCAGTAGACGGGCCGCGGGGATGCTCGGCGTCATTTACGCCATCGCCGTCGCGACCTGGTGGGCTACTCGGCTCTGGAGCCGTGTCCTGCGCCCCGCACTGCCCACTCCCACCGCACCGCCCACCAGCTCGGTTCGGGCGGACATGTTACCGGGTGGAGGCGGGTGACATGCGGTTGTCGCGGCAACTGATATCGCTGCTGTCCGTCCTCACCCTTCTGGCCGGCCCTCCAATAGTGCTGCTGTCCCTGGTCGGAGCACCCATACAAGGGTGGCCGACCGCCGGGCAGGCACGGGAGTGGGTGCAGAACCCGCTGACCGAACAGACCCTCACCGCCGCGCTGACCATCGCGGCGTGGCTGTTGTGGCTCCTGCTCGCCTACACGGTCACGATCCGGGTGCTGACCCGCCTGAGCGCGACCGTGTCGTGGCTGCGGCGCATGCCGCTGCCGACACGCTGGCAGGCCACCGCCGGTGGCATCGCCGGCGCGGCCGTCTTCGGTGTCAGCTCCCACGCGATCACCGCACCGCCACCGCCGCCCACGCAGCCGGCAGCGGCAGGAACCCTGGATGAAGCCGGCAACCCCACGCCACCAGACCGCGACGTCCTGGCCGACGCGGGGATCAGCATCGCCGGTGGCTGGCTGCCGCGCGACGTGGCGGAGCAGGTCAGCGCCGCGGCGGCGCTGGTCTGGCTCCGTCGCCGCCGCTCCTACCGACCCCACCCGCCCGGGCCACCGAGCCGCGAGGACACGGACCTGGCGCCGCTGCCCCCCACAGTGGCGGCCGTGCAAGCCGCCCTCGCCGACTCGACACCACCACCTGGCGAGCCTGGCTCCGCCTCGGCGGGCTCGTCGCTGCTCGACCGGCCAACCGTCGGCGATGCTTTCCCCCGAGCTGGGGTCGGTCTCACCGGGCTTGGGGCGCAGGACGCGGCGCGGGGCCTGCTCGTCACCAACCTGCTGGCTGGGCGTCATCATCCGGCAGTGTCCGTGGTCGCCACCCGATCCGTCCTGGTCGGATTGCTCGGCCCCACCGCCGAAACGCTGGCCCGGCGCCTGCCGGGGCTGGCCGTCATGGACAACCTCGGCCAGGCAGCGGCGTTTTTTTCCGACGCCCCCTCTGGTCGTGGCCTGGGCGGGCGAGGCCAGGCACAACGAGACACGCAGGAGGGCACCGGCACACCCGGACCAACCCTCATCGTCGACGAGGCGTCCGCGACGGACAACACCGAGACCCTGGCGAGTCTGGCCACCGCCTGCGCCGTGGTGGCCGTGCTGGGGCGGTGGCCGGCCGGCCAGACATGGCAGGTCGACCCGTCGGGGCGCACCCACCACCTGGACGGCAGCGGGTCTGCCGGACCACGGATGTGCGTTCTTGCCCGGGTCACGGCCACCGACCTGCTCACCGTCATCGCCCACCCCGACCCGGCACCGCCAGAGCCTGGCACCTCCGGCCCGTCGCGCCACCCCGCCCTGGCAGGCCGGTCCCCGCAGGGGGTGGTCACCGCCCAGGACCACCCCGTCCGCTCCGGCGACGACAAGCGACACCTTTACTTGCGCTTGCTGGGCGAACCAACCCTGCTGCTGGACGGCCACCCTGTGGAGATCCGGCGTACCGCCGCTCTCCAAGTCCTCGTGTTCCTCGCCGCCCACCCCGACGGAGCCGACACCCGGCAGCTGACCGACGCCATCTGGCCGGGCCTGCCACGCCACTCTCTCACCGGCCGCCTCTACACCACCCTCAGCGACCTGCGCGCCACCATCCGTTCCACGGCCGGGGTGGCCCTCATCGAGCACAGCGACGACCGGTACCGCCTCGACCCCACCGGCGTCACCGTCGACCTGTGGCACTTCCACGACGCGGTCCGCGACGCCACCACCGCCGTCGCCACCGACGCGGCGATCTGGAAGGCCGTCATCGACGCCTACCCTGGTGACTTCGCCGCCCGACGGACTTGGCCCTGGCTCGACCCGATCCGCGAGGCCACCCGCCGGCACGTCATCGACGCACACGCGGCTCTCGCCAGCGCCAGCCCTGACGCCCGTGAGGCCCTGGCATGGCTGCAGGCGGGCATCCGCATCGACCCGTACAACGCCGACCTGCACACCCGCGCGGTCACCGCACTCGTCACCCTCGGCGACCACGACGCGGCCGACGTCCTGCGGAAGGGCTACACCCGGCGCCTCGCCGCAGCGGGCATTACCCCCACCGACTCCGACCTCACGACAGCCACCCTGATGGATCAGCCCGCCGTCCCCACCCGGTGACTCCCGCTACCTTCTTGCTGGCCCCAGCTGTCGGGGTACGGCCAGGAGTGCAAAGTCAGGTACACGTTGGCATACAGAGATTCACGTGCCGACTGATGGACGTTGGTCGCCTTGAGTGCTGACATCAGCGTCAGGACGGCCGCTTGAACCGACTACTTTCGGTTGCCGCGTAGCGGAGGCGCGTGAGCGGATCGCGGATCCGTGCGCCGAGCCCGTCCTCGACAATGCGAGCATCTTCGGCATGAGCGACGAGCAAGAAGCTACGACGACAGACACCCACAAGGATCGGCGCAAGGTCATCAATCTCGATGACATCAAGCATGCGCCCACCGGGGACCCGCTCGTCGACCGCGGCATGCAACTGACCCTCGATGAGCTCGAGGAAGCTCAAGCTGATCCGGACCACCCCGCCCATGAGGCGGCGAAGGCTGCCATGCTCCACATCAACAAGAGCCTGGGCAGCTTCGTCGACACGGTGTACGGGGATCAGTTCCGCCGTATCAGTGAGAATCTCGCGGCAGCGCTCAAGCCTAACCTTGGCAACCTGTTTTCTGCGCCGAAGGCCAAGTTAATTCCTACCGCTGTGGCACCGGTGAGTCCCCCTGTTCCGCCTGTGCTGGAGATGCCCGAAGCCGAAGAGTGGGAGATCGACGAGACGCCACAGGAGACCCTTCAGGCATTGCTGGAGGTTTCTGAGCGCATGTCGGAGATGGTGCGAGTTTCTGCCGAACACCGCGACGTCGCGGTCCAGCAAATGTCGCACTTCAAAGGGGAAGCCGACGCCTCGCGTAAGTCCGAGCGGCGGATGTTGCGGCTTACATTGATGGCGCTCATAGGCACCTGGGTCGCAGTGGTTGTCGCCCTCGTGGCGCTGTAGGGGATGGCTGCGGAGAGGACCCGACCGAACGTCGGTGTCTGCTGAGTCCTTTTGACGCGCTGTCGGTGGCTCGGGGATGTCGCGCCGCCGGGCTGTGCGCCGCGTTGAACGCTGGCTCCTTCGTAACGTTACTGACCCGGGTCTGGTCACTTTCACAGCCGTCAGGCGGCCCAGTCACCGGGACGCCGGCTGCCCTTGTTGCAGCTCTGTACGTCGAGCCGTACCTGTCTCTGCATTTGAGCGAGTACACCGACACCAGCAGGGAAGTCCTCGGTCGCCCAGTCGGATCGCGCAGCCCGGTCAGGGCCTCCGTCGCCAACTGTCGGACCACGGCGGTCGCCAGGAACATCGCCGCCTCCCGGTGGCGCGCAGTCGATCCAGCACGGTCACGCCTGGTACGACCTACCGCCCTGACGCACGCAAGCACGAGCCTCGGGGCACGCCCAGAACTTGGACCAGCAGGCCGTCGTCTTTCGCCTCCCCCGTGACCCGAGCGGCTCCTGCCGGGCGGTGGCTGATCGCCCAGTGGCCCATCCCGGCACTGTCCGGCCCCGGGTCGCAAGCCCTTTCCATGGAGTAGCCCTCGACCACCTCGTGGGCTGACCGTCCTACGGCCCACAGCGCTGACCTGCGCGTGTGAGGTCGTGTGAGGTGTTGTTAGGTGCTGTCAGCCACCAGCGACTCCCACCGGCGCCCCGGCGGCCATAGCGTCGCCGTCAACCGCCTCACCCGTCGCCAGGCCACGCTGCCGTCGGGTGAACACCCGCAGGACAGAGCGTCCGCCGTAGGGAGGAGGGGCCAGTGTCAACCCGATCGACGAGCACCGCCGCGATCACCATATCCATCCTGAGTACGGCGACCGTGCCCGTCGTCCTTGCTGGCACCGGCGTATGGACGCCGACGCTGCCGTCACCGGCCGCCTTCCGGCAGTGGGTCGCCCAACCGATGACCAGCGGCTTCCTCCTGGCACTCACCGTCGCCGCAGCAGCGGCCCTGTGGCTGCTGCTATGCACCACCATCCTCCTGCGCGCCTACAGCGCGGTGGCCCGTCGTCTCAGCGCCGTGCCGGCGCTGCACGTCCCTGGTCCCGTGCAGGGCATCACCGCCGCACTGCTGGGCGCCACCGCCGTCACCACCGCGGCAGGCGCCGCGCACGCAGCCCCGCCCAGCACCACCGCCGGCGACATCAACGACGACCAGTCGGCGCGGCCGAGCGGCACACCTGTCCCGCATCCGACCGCCCAAGACGCCGGGTCGCCGGACGGCGTCTATACCGTGCGACGCGGCGACACCCTGTCCGCCATCGCCCACCGGTGCCTCGGCGACGCTAACCGCTGGCCGGAGATCTTCACCCTTAACCGCGGCACCCACTTCCCGCAGGTCGGCGGCACCCTGCACGACCCGGACCTCATCCACCCCGGCTGGGCCCTGCGACTACCCGCCGACACCACCAGCACGCCCGCATCGCCGACGTCACCCACCGAACCGCCGGTCAGGGGCACCTCGCCACCACCAGTCGGCCCCACCGCACCACCGTCGACGCCCGCCCCACCACCGCCTGCCCAGCCGACGACACCGGCGCCACACCACCGAGACGACGGCACCGCACCAGGCGCACGCGAAACCACAGGCACCACCACGCCCGGCGACCAGGCATCCACCTCACACGCCTCGACCACGCCCACCCACCACGACGCGAGCGACGAGCCGCACACGCCAACGCCGCGACCTGACCGCGGGGTCACACTCGACACCGGCAGCTGGCTCGACGCAGGGCTCGTCACCGCCATCCTCGCCGCCGTCGCCCTCATCTGGGCACACCGCCGACACCGCTACACGCGCCGCCCTGTCTCGACCGACCCGCGCCTCGACGACCCCGACCTGGCACCCATGCCGGCCGTGATCAACCAGATCCGCCGCCGCACCATCACCGCCCGTCGCCATGGCAAGCAGCCCGCGACCAACGACCTGACCGACGACAGCGTGAAGCACTCCGAACGGCATGACCACGACAGCCCTGGCCCGGCCGAAGCCGACGACGAGGACGAGTCCGGCACACCCCCATCCGTCGCGAAATGCGCGCCCCGCCCGCTGGTGCCGTCGTTGGCGCACCCGCTCACCGCGGTCTGGCCGCCCGCCGGCTTCGGACTCACCGGTCCCGGCGCGGAGGCTGCAGCCCGCGGGTTCATGGCCGCCGCCCTAGCCGCCGGGGGCCTCGACGCACCGGACGACCGCACATGGCTGGTCATGCCATCAGCGACCACGGCGGCGCTACTGGGCGCCGGTGCCGTCGCGCTGCCCCGCACGCCGCGGCTGACCGTCACCGCTGGCCTGGACGAAGCCCTCGACCTGCTCGAGGCGCAGACCCTGCACCGCAGCCGCATCGTCGACGCCCACGAGGTCGACACCGTCGCCGAGGCCCGCGCGGCGGACCCGACCGAGGAGCCGATGCCGCCGGTTTTGCTACTGGCCGACGCTGACACCTGCCACCAGCGCACCCGCATCGCCGCCCTCCTCGCCCAAGGCCAGCGCCTGGACATCCACGGCCTGCTGCTGGGCGCATGGCCCGACGGCGACACCGTCGTCGTCGCCGCCGACGGCACCACCAGCCGCGCCGACGGTGACGGCTCCCGCCACGGCGGTCACCCGGCCGACATCGGCCGGCTGACCGTCCTCACCCCATCCGAGACCAACGACCTGCTCGTCACCCTCGCCGAGTCCCACACCGGCCAGCCGCAGGCACCCGCCCCAACCGAACCCGCCCGAGCCACCACAGCCGCACCCGACACGCAACCCCCTCCCGGCACCGAGTCAGCGCCACCCGACGCCCCCTTCCGCGACGACGAACACCTGCCGGCATCCAACCCGAAACCTGTGACCGCCGCCCAGGCAACAACACCGGACAGCGCCGACAGTGAGAACACTCCCGCCGCCCAGGCAGCCTCGCCCACCGACGCCCATGCCCTCGGTACGGGCATTCCCGACGACAGTGAGACCACGCACGCTGTGGACGAACCGGATACAGGCGGCACGGCCGATAGCAGCGAGGAGACCAGCCACGGTCGGGTCCAGGTCGCCGTGCTCGGCGCCGCCGCCATCATCGACGTGCCGCCCGGGCCGACACTACGCAAGAAATCCCTCGAACTGCTCGTCTACCTGGCCGTCCACGACGGGGCCGCTACCGCCGAGGCGATCCTCGACGACCTGCTCCCCGACGCCCCCGCCAACAAAGCGCCCGGCCGGCTCTACACCTACGTGTCCGACCTGCGAACCATCATGCGCCGCATTGCAGGACGCGGCACCTACCTCACCCACCCCCACCAGCGGTACGTGCTCAACCACGACGCCGTCGACGTGGACCTGTGGCGCATGCGCTCCGCGATCCGCGACGCCAACCAGGCCACCGACCCGGCCGAGCGCCTCGCCGCGCTGCGCCGCGCGGTCGACACCTACCAAGGGCACCTGGCCGACGGCGCCGACTACGAATGGATCGAGCCCTACCGCGAAGCCGTCCGGCAGCAGGCACTCGACGCCTACCTCGCCCTGGTCGACGCCCTCGCCGGTGACCCCGCCGAGCAACTCACCGTCCTGGACGCCGCGATCGGCCACAACCCGTACGCCGAAGAGCTGTACCAGCAGGCAATGCGCGCCCGCGCCGCGCTCGGGCACCTCGACGCGATCCGCAGCCTGCGCCGTTCTCTGACCCGCGCCCTCGGCGAGATCGACGCCGAACCCAGCGACGACACCATCACCCTGGCCGACCAGATGGTCGCTCAGATCCAGCGCCCCACTCGCCGACCAGACCTGCGGCCGGCGCCCCGGCCCGGCGACGGAGCCGCCGCATGACCGCCACCCCAATACCCCAGCACACCTCCGCCCGTACCCCGCGAATAGCCGAGGTTGACGCCCGGCACTTGACCCGTCTGCGGTGGGCCGTGCGGGCAGTTCTCGCCCTCGGCGTCGCCGCGTCCATCGCGGCGAACGTCCTGCACGCCCGGCCGAACCTGATCAGCCAGGTCATCGCCGCATGGCCGCCGCTGGCGCTGCTGCTGACCGTCGAACTCATCTCCCGCGTCCCCGCGGACCGCCGCGGCTTAGCCGCCGCGCGGCTGATCGCCGCCGCTGGGATCGCCGGCATCGCCGCCTGGGTGAGCTACTGGCACATGGTCGGCGTCGCCGCCCGCTACGGCGAAACCGACGCCGCCGCCTCCTACCTCCTGCCCATCTCCGTCGACGGACTCGTCGTCGTGGCCAGCATCAGCCTGGTCGAGATCGCGGGCCAGATCCGCACCTGCTCCGTCAGCCCGGCCCACGCGCCGACCGATGCGTACGACGCCGAGGAAGTTGCACCTGCGCCCCCGCGGAACGCCGCACGCGACCGGGGCACGGATCCCTGTCACCACGACATAGACCGACCAGGGAGCAACAGGTCCCGCACCACCGGCTCTTCAGCCGCGCCGGTCGAGAACTCCGACGAGCGGGACAAAGACACTCCGGGCGCTACCCAACGAATTGAACCGGACCCCTTCGGGGATCAGAGACATGGGCCCCAACTGGCTGGCCGCGAAAGCAGCGCAGAGGTGCCGTCCGACACCGCTGGAGCCGTTGCCTACTGGTACCGCCAGGACCCGGCCCTGCACCCTGCCGACATCGCCACAAGAATCGGCCGGTCCGAGCGCACCGTCCGCCGGTACCGGCCACCCGCGCCGTGAACCACGAACCGACACGACACCAGCCGTGCCGCCGAGCAGATTCACGCCTCGTGACCGCCCGCTGTGCCGTGGGACTGTGCCAGGCAACCCGGGGATCCGCGACCGCGAGCACCCGACAGGGTGCGGCTCGAAGTACAGGATGGTGCCAGATATCCGAGAGTCATTCTGTGGTTCAATCCTCGCCGTCGGTCAGGCGAAGCGCGTCCTTGATCCTGTCGTTGCGCAGGGGCAGGTATTCGCCCTCGACGAAACGGCCGCCTTCGAAGATCCTCATGAGCGCGGTTGTGGTCTCTTCGCTGAGCAGGGAGGAATTCGCCTCCAGCATCCGGTTGAGGGTGTCCGTGAGGTCTAGGGACGAGAGTCTCTCCAGCGCGGTCTTCAGTTCCTGCGGAGCGTCAGCGTCGTCGACGCGAGCACGAGACAGGGCTCGCATCTGATCGGCGATGAACGCCGCAGCGATCATGATCATCGCCAGTCGCCGTTGCGCTTCAACGCAGCTCATATCGGTCCGGAGGTCGTCCAGCGCGGCCGCTACCTGTTGCGAGAAGTTCGTCGCAGCGGCGCCGTCCAAGGCGGGTTGCCTCTCGCCCTCGCTCATCTCGGAGTTCCCACTCGACTTCGACGTCAGATCGTTGAACCAGCCCTTGATATATGGCGCAGACTTGACTGCTGCGATGATCCCACCGGTGGTGACTGCGATGATCCCGCCAGTGGCGACAACCCCAATGATCACGCCTTTCAGCTTGCTCCGCGCAAGCAGCTTCGCTATTTCGGCATCCGCCGACAGTAAGTCGACGCGTCCGAGACTGCGAGCAGCATCGAAAGTATTCGAGCTCAACGCGCCGAGGTTCCTGGTTGACGCCGCAATTTCGTGGCCGGCATCGACGATGGCTTTGTAGTAGTCGGACACGTCTCACATCCACTTGTGGCATTGTTGGGATCGGTCTTGCGGCTCGGCGACCCCTCGCAGCCGCGCAGAACCGTGCTGGCGTTGATTACCGTTTCGGCGGCTCGATGCCAGCTTGCTGGAGCCGCCAGCGTGCGGCTGCTCGGTGCTGCTCGCTGAACAACTGATCCCACCTCGGATTGAGGATCTCCCATTCGATAGTCAGCTCAGGCCGACCAGCCTGAACAAGCCGACCGAAGCCGGTCTGGATATCCCCGCTTACGACCAGCCGTCTCGCGGCCTCCGCTGCACCCAGGGTGGAGATCATCCCTTTCCATGCCGCTGGCCGGTAGGGCGGAGAGAGGCGAAGGCATGCCTTGATAGCGATCTTGCACACCGCCCGAAATTCGGACTCAAGAGTCGCAAACGCCTGGAGATCGTCGTCCTGGTGATTAGACACGGTAGGGCTCCGAGGATGCCAGGTTCCGCCGCGCTCTGCGGTCGAACCGCAGTATCGCCGTGACCGGAGAATGAAGCAAGAGGGGTCATGCAACGACGAACTGACATGTTGCGGATCGAGCGTGCGGGCGTGCAGAGCCTCGTCGCTATGGGTGGTCGGTTCTTGCCCAAGCTGGGGAGGATCCGGGGCAACTGTGGGATGACTACGGCAGCGAGTCGGCCGAGACCACGCGGACTATCCCGAAACGCACGGCACTGGGACGACGGAAAGCCCCGCCTTCTCACTCCATGGCGCCCAAGCAACGGGAAGGCCGGTCATTCGCTAACGCTGAGTAACTGTCTAATGGTGTTGTTTACCCCATTGTGGGCGTTGACATCGGTCGCGACGCAGCGAGCAGCGCGGCCGGTCCCGGCCGGAACCCGAGCGCCCGTGGGAGCGCCCGGATTCCGGCGGACCTGAGTCGGCCTGCTCTGTTACATCTGGGGGATCAGTGGTTGTGCCTGCGGGGCGAAGCTGTACCCGTTGTTCCAAGGGAAACGGCCGTGCTGGTCGGGCCACACCAGCTGCTGGAGGCGAATCTGATCACGGCCGTAGCGGTTGATCGCCATCGCGGGCAGCAGCTCTTCGGTGGGTGGCCCTTCAACGATGCTCGCGTCGTAGCCGGCGATCAAGTCGCTGATGCGCTTGCCGTGGGCGAACCGTTCGGCCTTGTCGTAGACCAGGCGAGCCAGGTCGTTGAGGAGGCTGTGGGCGACCTCGGGTGGCAGTCCGGCGGTGATCAGTTCGGGGTAGTCGTGAGCTTTGCCGACCTTGTCGATGTGGGTATCGAGCCTGGCCTGGGGACGTACCTCCCGAGCGTGTCCGTGATGTGGCACTTGGCATCCCAGTGCTCGGCGGAGGCGCGGGTGGCCAGCACCAACATGACGTGGGCTGAGCAAAGAGATGAACCTTGCTCCACGCTGCTTCTTCCGAGCGCCTCAGACACCGCCCGTCTGAGCTGTGGCGGAGCGTTGACAAGCAATACACTGACTGTCAGTTCATCGGCTGATGGGAGCGGCTAGTGATCAATACCTCGCTATCTGGGCGGCTAAGAAATACGCCTCTGAGCAAGGCGCATGGCCTGTTTCCTCTCTTCGAAGCTGTGGTTAATTCCATTCAGTCGATCGACAGTACCTACGGTGATGGCGTTGACAAGGGGGCAATCAGAGTCGAGATCATTCGTCAGCCGCAAGGCATCCTGGAGATGCCGTCGCTTGGTAGAGCGCCACAGGAACCGATTTCGGAGTTCCTCATACGAGATAACGGCGCAGGATTCCATTCGGCGAACATGGAATCTTTCGAGACATTGGATAGCGAGTACAAGATTCGCCAGGGATGCCGCGGCGTAGGAAGGCTTCTGTGGCTGAAGGCTTTTCGTAAGGTTGACGTCGAGAGCGCGTTCCGCGACGACGGCGGGCTTCGGTTACGGAAGTTCAGCTTTACCGCCCAGGACGGTGTGGTTACTAAAGAAGTAACCGACATCGATTCCGGTGAAACATACGCCCAAGTGCACCTCGTAGGATTTAGTAAATTATATCAGCAGAGTTCACGCAAGAAAGGCTCAACCATTGCGAGAGATCTGCTCGAGCATTGCCTTTGGTACTACGTTCGGGAGGGTGGGGCGCCAAGTGTCATTCTTGTCGACAACGGCGAAGTGATTGATCTTCAGGAATTGTTCGAAGACTACATGAGGTCTTCTTCGAAGATCGATCATATCGCCGTCGGAAACAAGAAGTTTGACCTAATTCATCTGAAGGTCAAGACAAGTGCAAAATCAACGCCGACATTAAACTGGTGTGCGGCGAATCGTGTTGTTATAGAAGAAGTTATCGCCGGCAAGATTAACGGCCTGCACGGTTCACTATCCGACACTGAGGGCGAATTTACTTATTCGGGTTATCTGACGTCTTCATTCCTAGATGAACGCGTTCGGCCCGAGAGGACCGACTTTGAAATCGAGGAGATTTCGGCGCGACTGCCCGATGAAGGGGTGCCCGTTCAGCAGCGACTCCTTGAGGATGAGCCGTCTAGGGCTGACATCAGACATGCGGTATTTAAAAGTGTAGAGGCGCATCTGCATGACAGCTTGGTGGAAGCCCGCGAGAAGGGGCGTAGTCGAGTCGACATCTTCGTCAGCGAAAAAGCCCCCCGCTACAGGCCGATTCTGCGGCACCTAGAGGAGGAAGGCAAGAGTGTCGATCCGAACATCAGCGACAAGGAGCTTGAGCTTGATCTTCATAAACGACTGACCGATTTCGAGGCGCAAGTACTCCGAGAGGGTCAAGAGGTTCTTGGGGAGGCGGTATTCGACCTAGGCAGCGATGAATATGAGACGAAGCTCAGCGAGTATCTGAGTAAAGTCGAGGACATCAAGAAGTCCGACTTGGCGGCGTATGTTTCTCGACGGAAGCTGATTCTCGATTTGCTTGCTCAAGCCATCGAGCGAGACTCAGACGGCAAGTACTGCCGAGAGGACCATATACACAACCTCCTAATGCCAATGCGCACCACTTCTGATGACGGCTCTCATCGAGCGAGCAACCTGTGGATAATTGACGAACGCTTGGCATTCCACAACTACCTGGCCTCCGATAAGCCCCTAAGTTCGATGCCTATCACTGGATCAACGTCTACCAAGGAACCAGATCTTCTGGCCTTGCAGATCTGCGACTCGCCTATCCTTGTCGGTGAGGGAGCAAGCCCGACGTGGGCATCCCTTTCTATCGTGGAAATCAAGCGCCCAATGCGCAATGACGCCGCCACTGGCGAGGACAAGGATCCAATCGAACAGTGCCTCAGCTACCTAGAGAGGGTCCGAGCAGGTGGCGTGACGACGTCGAGAGGTAGACCCATTCCCGCAGAGACAATTCCGGGCTTCTGTTACGTGATCGCCGACCTTACACCGTCGCTCAAGACTCGGTGCAAGATGCATCAACTGACCCCAACCGATGACAACTTGGGGTACTTCGGCTATCATAAACCCTTCAATGCGTACATTGAGGTGATGTCGTTCGACAGGCTAATTCGAGTCGCAAAGCAGCGAAATAGAGCTTTCTTTGATGTGATCGGGCTCCCCGTCGGTTAGCGTAAGTCGAAAATTCTGACTCCGAATCTTTCAATCGCGCTGACGTTTGCGTCGGAGCGCGCCCTGGGCCGAACGATACTGCCGGACCGCCATAGAATCGTGTACTCATTCTTGTCCCCAATGAGCGCGATCGTAGTGTCGCGGTCACCCCTGGTATGTCGTGGATCCCGGCGCACGGTGCTGCGCGGGCCGCAGCCGGTGCAGCGCCGCGGCCCGGAGTGGGACTGGTTGGCTGAGGATCGAGGCCCGCTCTGTCGGGATTCAGGCCTGGGCGAGTGCGGTGACGGCGGAGTCGGCGATCGCCGCGATGGCCTCGGTCGGGTCGGTGACGGTCAGGGTGGTGGCGTGGGTGAAGGTGTGCCCCCAGATCTGGTCCGGGTCGGACGGTTCGCCGTCGGTGGGCGGGTCGGCGGGGTGTAGCCACAGCACGGCGCAGCCGGCGCGGTGCAGGGTGGTGACGAGTTGTTGGCCGGCGGGGATGTCGTCGAGGTAGCCGTCGGAGACGACGGCGAGCATCCGCAGGGTGCGGCCGTGGCGCAGGTCGAGGAGTTGGTCGGCGACCTTGACCGCTTCCGGGAAGGTGGCGGTGGCGAGGCCGGTGCGCATGTGCAGCACCTGCCTGGGGTAGGTGCGTGGGGGCACTAGGACGGTGGTGCGGTCGCCGAACCCGATGGTGGTGGTCGTCGCTTGGGCGCGGCGTGCCGCGTTGGCGAAGATCCACGCGGCGGTGGACATCGCCTCGGTGTAGCGGCTCATCGATCCGGACAGGTCGACCAGGATCGCCAGGTGCAGGCGGGGTTTCTCGGGCGGCAGTTGGGCGCGTTGCTGCCACGGGGCGGCGGTCGGCATTTGCCCAGCGGCGGTCTGTGCTTCGGCGGTGATGGCCTGCCGGGTCTGCAGCCGGCCGGGTGGGATCGTCGAGGGGCGCCGGCCGGGTTCGGGGTGGCTGGTGCGGGCCTGCCGCAGCCGGTTGGCGAGGTTGCGGGCGGCGCGGTGTTCCTGCTCGGTCGGGTCGGTGCGGTCCCAGTCTGCTGGTGGGCTGTGCCGGTGGGCCAGCATCGATGCGGCGTACTCGGCCGGGGTGACGCCAGCGGCGACGGCGAGGTAGTCGACGAGGGCCGCGGCGAGGCGGCCGGGGAACAGGCCGACGTCCGGAACGGGGGTGTTGTACTGCTGGTCGGGGTCGATGCCGAGGACCTGACACCACCGGCGGGCCAGGCAGATCATGGTGTCAGCGTCGGTGTCGTCGCAGCCGTGGGCCTCCCGCCAGATGTCCCGCAGTTGCCGCAGGCGTTTGCGTCCGAGGACGCCGGTGACGGCGGCGCGGACGGGGCGGACGTCCTTGCTGGTGACGATGCGGGCGTCGACGCGGGCCAGCAGCAGGGCGGCGAGTTGCCCGGCGTGCCATGGGTCGTCGACGGCCGCGTCGTCGGGGTCGAGGAGGGTTGTCACGACGTGGCGCAGCCAGCGGCGGTCGCCCCGGCGGCGGGTGCGTTGGCGTCCTTCGGCCCGGGATTCCTCGAGCATGTTGGCGACGTCGGCGAGGATCGGCGGGGTGCCGGGCGGGGTGGTCCAGTGGCTGTGCGCGGCGTGCGCGGCACCGTGCACGAGCAGCCCGTAGCCGGTGGGCACGAGGCGCTTGTGCCGGGCCTTGGTCGGGTCGGTGATGTCGGGGCGCTCGGCGATGTAGGTGGCGTCGACCTCGATGCGGTTGAGGTCGGGGTAGAAGCATTCGGGCGCGTCTCCGGCGGCGCCGGGGGCGACGAGGACGGTGAGGTCGCTACGGCCGGTCAGCAGCGGGACGTGCTGGGTCCACGCCGCGGACCAGTCATGCCAGTCGCTGGCGCCGACCGGCGTCGGCGGTGCGCCCTGCTGTAGGTGGGTGCTGGGGCGTGACACGGCTTGGCTCCTTCCAGAAATCTGAGGTGGACGGCGATTAGCGCTTGCCGAGGGCGAGCGCGGTGATGGGCGTGCCGGTGTGTCGGGACAGGGCGGCGGTGACGTCGTCGCGGGCGTCCTCGGGGGCGATGCCGGCCAGGTTGGCCAGGGCGGCGGTCATGCCCAGGTGGTCGCGGACTGTGACGAAGCCGAGCAGTTCGCGCAGCTGCGGCGCCCACACGGTCTTGCCGGCGGCGAGGTCGGCGTTGAGGTCGATCGCCGCGGCTACGACTTGCTTGGGGACGCCGAGTTGGCGGGCGAGGTCCCAGTCGGTGGTGACGTGCAGGTGGACGGTGAACCGGGAGGCCAGGGCCTCGGTGAGGACCGCGCCGTGCACGCCCGGGTTGTGGCCGGCGACGATGTAGAACCCGTCGACGGCCTGCACGGTCTCGTTGCCGTTGGCGGGGATGGTGATGACCCCGCGGCCGTCCATGGCCGGGTACAGCACGGCCAGGACGCGGGGCGGGATGAGAGTGGCGTCGTCGACCAGCAGCACCCGCCCGTCACGCATGGCGGTGACCAGCGGTCCGTGGACGAATTCGTAGCCGCCGCCGGGGATCGGGTTGTAGGAGCCGAGGAAGTCGTCGACGACGGTGTCGCCGGTGCCGGCGACGGTGAGCAGGTCGGGGAACGCGGCCTCGACCATGGCGGTCTTGCCGGTGCCGGGCGGCCCGTACAGCAGCACGGGCACCTGCTGGGTGCGTAGCCGTCGTAGTTCCTCGACGTCCCAGCCCTTGCCGAGCCGCCGCGGGTGGTACAGCGTCCCGTTCGGGCGCGGCACCGGCGCGGGCCGCGCCTGCCGACCACCACCAGCACTGCCGCCCGAGCGGGTGCGGGGTGCGGCGGGTGGGAGGGTGCCGGCGGCGTCGATGCCGGCCTGGGTGATCTGGAAGCGGTGGTGCGGGTCGCGGTGGTGGGTGGCGTGCCCAGCGGCCGCCATCTTCTTCAGCGCCTCGAACACCGCCCCGGAGGACGGTGCGCCGATCGCCCGGGTGATCTCGCCGACCTTGAGGATGGTGTCGGGGTGGTCGGCCAGGTGCAGGGCGACCTTGCGGTAGAGGTAGCCGGACCGGCCGGAACCCGCCTCGGTGGCGGGAGTGCCGGCGCCGCTGGCCGGGGCCGGGTCGTTCTGCGGTGAACCGGCCGGCGGGTGTGGTGTGGTCATGGGGTTTCCTCGATTCCAAGGGTCGGGCCCGCGCACCCGTCTCCGGGTGCACGGGGCGGTGGGTACCGCACAGCGGAGACGGGTGGGGCCAGCCCTTGCCGGCCCGTTTCGGGCCGGGCAGGTGGGCGACCACACCCCGGTGGTGCTGAAGGGTTACGGCGACGCGCAGGGTCGCCGCTGGTGCGTGCTGGTCGGTGTCGAGGCCGCGGGCGGTGTCGGCGCCGACGATGGAACGCCCTCCGGATCAATCGATCAAGTCGAATTGGTGCGCGGGTTCGGGATTGCTGGAGTGCCGGCTGACTACGCAGGCACGTCGAGGGTCGGGAGCGATGCCGGTGGCCCGGTTGTGGTCAGTCGGCGCAGCCCCGTTCGCAGCCCTGCGGGTCGCACTGCTGTCCCTCGGCCATCCGGGCCAGGGCCAGCCTGTCGTCGCCGTCGAGGTCGTCGAGGAACGGCCAGCCGAACCCGTCGGCGAACGCCTTGACCTTGGACGCCCCGTACATCGGGTAACCGGCGTGGTCCATCGCCGCCACGATGTCGTCGCGGCTGAGGAGCCAGGCGAGTTCGCTGAGCTTGTCCACCGACCGGCTCGCGGAGTTGCCGCGGTGGTGGATGATCTTCCCGATAGCGAATCGCAGGTAGTCCCGGGCGTAGGTCTCGTGGTCGACCCGCTGGGTCCACTCGCCTGGGTGTCGGGGGGCGATGACCTGGCGGGCGTGGTCGAGGTCGAGTGCCTCCACGAGCACCTCCTCGCGGAAGCCGAAGATGTCCCCGCGGTCGGCCCGCAGAGCCCAGACCCGGATGACGATCTCCTCTTGGGTACGAATGGTCACTTGTTTCCTTCCTGGTGGTCTTGCCTGTCGTGGGGCGTGTCGGATGCCGCCGCCGAATTCGGCTCAGCCTCGACAGGCGCGGCGGGGTCTGGTTGGGGGTCCGGCCAATGCCTGGTCGGGGTCGGGCAGGTCGCCGACGATCCGGTCGCAGTCGTACGGGTCGACGGCCTCCCAGCACCAGCTGCGGCCCATCACCACGTACCGGCCGTCGGCGTCGGGGGTGATGCGTTCGATGGCTTCCGGGTCGTCGGACAGGGCGCGCTGGTCGGCGACGATGACGTCGCCGTCGAAGTGCAGGTCGGCCAGTTCCGCGTCGACCCGCCGGTCCAGGTCGTCGGCTGGTACTCCCTGCTGACGCAGGCGGTGGCGGTACTGGTCGCGGTGGCTCTGCTGGTCGGCGACGATCGCCTCGGCCACCGGGCGGGTGCAGGAGAACACCGCCCACCCGTTCCAGTGGTCGATCAGGGCGCCGACGAACCCGACCTCGATCCGGTCGTCGCCGTCGGGGCCGGTGGTGCGCGCCCAGTCGCCGGAGAACACACCGACGTCGCCGATACGGACCCGGTCGGGGTGCAGGTGGGACACGTCGCGGCCGGTGGGGCTGGCCGCGAGGTGACACAGTTCAGCGACGCGGTCGGTGACGGCGGTGTCGTAGGCGTCGCGGTAGACGGCCATCGCCTCGTCGCGCTGCTGGAGGCGCAGCCCGAACCAGCCCGTGGTGTCGCCGGTGGCGTCGGCGAACAGCTCCCACCCGGCGATGTCGACCGACTCTCCAGCCGAGGAGAAGTGGGGCAGGGCGTCGAGGACGGCGGGATCGCCGTCCTCGACGCCGGCCAGGATCCGGCGCGCGGCCAGGCGGGTGTCGCCGCCGACGCGGGCGCCAATGATGTCCTGCGCCCACCACTCGGCGGCGGTGCGTCCAGCCTCGGTGCCGGCGGCGCGCATCCGCTGCAGCGCGGCGGCCCATCCGGTGGCCTCGCCGACCAGGCCGCCAGTGCGAGGCGGGGTGGCGGTGACCGGTGCGATGCGGTCGCCGGCGTCGAGGCACATCGACAGTGTCGAGCCGCTGTCCCAGGTGACCTCGACGATGTTGTGCCGCTGGTCGTGGCGGCGGACGGTGCCGGTGTCTCCGGGGCGCAGCAGGGTGTGCGGGTCGCTGGTGTGGACCAGGGCGATGCGCTGGCCGGTCTCGTAGCTGGTCATGGTGGTCTCCGATCGGTCGTCGGGGTCGGTGGAAGGGCGGCCGTCATCGGCGGCCGGCACGGGCATGTGGTCGGTGTTCACCTGGCGCTGCCCGTCCCGTCACCGGTGGCGGGCTGCTGCGACGGCCAGGGCTTGCGGGTGACGTGATCGCCGAACATCGGGTCGGTGGCGACCGAGGAGCCGCAGCGGGTGCAGCTGGTGGCGGTGTCGTAGCCGTAGCCGGCCATGGACGGCACCTCGACGTGGTCGATCTCGTCGACCGCGCCGCAGACGGTGCACACCGTCATCTCCGGGCCACCCCCGTCGAGGGCGGGTGCGGTGACGAACAGGTCCTCGACCGGGTCGAGGTGGTGCGCGCTGTGCCGCAGCCAGCGGTCGTGGACCGTCGCCTCGTACACCACCAGCCGCCGCTGGTCGAGGTGCAGCAGATACAGCCACTCGACGAACCCGTCGAGGTTCTCCCGCAGCGAGCCCTGCCGGATCGTGTCGTCCTCGGTGACGACCGGGTAGCCCAGCCCGGGCACGGGCGGCTGCCGGTCCCAGCGCCGGGGCTTGGGGTTGATGGCAAGGGACCACCAGTTGCGGGCCAGCAGCGCGGCGGCCATGGCGTCGGTGTCACGGCCGAACGTTTCGGTCCAGATCCGGCGCAGCAGCGGCACCAGAACCTCCGGACCCTCGCCGAACTGGATCAGGCGGGCGGTGTACCTGCCGCGGAACGCGGCAACGCCGATCAGCGTGGGTGTGCTCACGTGCCTTTCCTCCTCAGGGATGTGTGGATGGGGGTTGCGGCGGTCGTCCCGGGCGGGACGGCAGCCGAGCTTGGGTGCCATGGATCCGCCGGCATCGCCTCTAGGGCCTTGTGCCGAGCGGGGCGTTCTGAGCGGCCATGAAGGGCACCGGGTCGATCGCGCCGTTCGGGCTGGCATTGCCGTTGTGGTGCACCTCGTAGTGCAGGTGCGGGCCGGAGCTGTGGCCGGTGGAGCCGACGACGCCGATGGGCTGGCCGGCGGCGACCGGCTGCCCGACCGTCACAATCGGGGGTTGGTCCATGTGGCAGTAGCGGGTGAGCAGCCCACCGGCGTGGTCCATGTCGACGTACCAGCCGCAGCCGCGCGTTAGCTCGGGGTCGCCGTCGCGGTCGCAGCCCCATTCAGCGCCGGTGTCGGCGTGGACGGCGTTGCAGCGGACGGTGCGGACGGTCCCGGCGGACGCCGCGCGGATGACGGTGCCGCGCGGGGCGCTGAGGTCGACGCCGTCGTGGCCGGGCCGCTCCGAGCTTCGGAACCCCGACCCGACAGGGGCGAGGAGCGGCTGCGTCCACGGGCCGCTGGCCCCGCACTCGGCCAGCCCGTCGGTGGGCAGGCCGGTGGTGTCGGCGATCGCGGTGACCAGCTGGGTGGCCGGTCCTTCCCATTTCGCGTAGGCGTCGGGGAAGGCGCTGACCTGCACGGCTTGGGCGGCCTCGGTCAGCGGCATCGCCTGCCAGCCGTCGATGGCCTGCAGCCTCTGGTAGAACTTCGTCGCCGCGTACTGGGGATCGTGCAACTGTTCGGGGGTGCCCCAGCCTTGGGAGGGTCGCTGTTGGAAAAGGCCGACCGAGTCGCGGTCCCCACCCGGGGTGTTGATCAGGGAGGATTCCTGCATCGCGGTGGCCACGGCGATGACCCAGCCGCGGGGCGGGACGCCGAGGCGCATACCGACGGCGGTGATGGTGGCGGCGTTGCCCACCTGCTCGGCGTTCCAGTCACCGATCGGAGCGATCCCGTCCGGAGCGGGGCTGAGCGCTGCCGACGACGTGGTGGCCGTGACGCTGGCGGTCATGCCGCAGGCACCGGCGCCGCCGCTGAAGATCAGGGTGGTGGCCAGTCCGGAGCACAGCAACAGGACGCCGGCGACCGCGATGGCGATCCAGGACAGCACGCGGATGGTCATGACTGGTCACTCCTTCAAGGCAGGGAGGCGGGCGGGTGTGGCGCGGGGAGGGCGAAGGCCGCGCGGGCCTGGAGAGGCGTCGCGCGGCCTTCGGGCGGGTACGGGAGTCAGCGGGCGAGGACGGCGACTTTCTCGCCGTGCAGCAGGGGCGCCCCGTCGGGGCCTTTGATGTGTGCGTTGATCCAGATGCGGTACGGGTGGCCGTCGTGGTCGATGAGGCGTCGCCAGTGGCCGTGGACGACGAACCGCACCCGGTAGTGCCACTTGGGTTCGCCGTCGGTCGGTTCGGCGAGGGGGCTGGTGCGGCGCAGCATGACCACGCGGGTGTCGTGGCGGATGCTGGCGCGCACGGCGCGGCGGCGGGCGGCGCGGTCCAGGGGGGCGGCGGCGACGGTGGCGAGGGGTTGGGCCTGGATACGCCAGAAGGCGTAGGCGACGGCGGCGCAGGCCCGCATCGGGGTGTTGGTCTCGTCGATGCAGAACCGGCCGTCGGGTGCCGGTTCCCAGCCGCGGTCGTCCCCGTCGAGGACCGGCAGGTCGGGGCGGGGGTCGACGGGCTGACCGATGGGGATCTCGGTGAAGTCGGTCAGCACGTAGGGGCCGAACTGGCGGGCGAGGTCGGGCCGGAAAGCGAGCTGCTGTCGGCGGCGGACGGCCGCCGGGTCGTGCGGGTCGCGGTGGTCGGCCCAGCCAGCGATGGCCCAGAAGGACCGGCCGCTGCTGGTGTTGGTGGTGCGGGCCCAGGTGATCGCCCCGATGGAGGACACCTTGCCGCTGAGGCTGCGGTGGTAGATCGGTTCGGGGAGGAACAGCACCCCGCCGTCGTCGGGGGCGATGTCGGCGGGGAGCACCTCGCTGGTCAGGTCGAGGGCCGTCGCGGCGGCGGCGATGATCGCGGTCATCGCGGGGGCGATGACGTACGGCTCGCCGAATCGCCACGGGTTGGCGGTGATGGCGCGGACCGCGTCGAGGACCTTTGCCATGCCCGCTGGGCTGGGGCTGGGGTGGTTGGCGAGGCGGCTGCCGAAGAACGCCTGCAGGTACTGCGCCGCGAGCGGGCTGCGGTGGTAGTCGACCATGCGGGTGCGCAGGTCGACGGCGGTGCGGGCGTAGCCGGCGAGTGTGTCGTTCGGTAGGAAGTTCACTGTTTGCCTCCAGGTGCATGCTCAGGCGGCCAGTGCCGCCACGGGTGGACGCCGGTGGAGCCGGGATTCCGGCGGCACCGCGCCCGGTGCGTGCGCGGGCCGCATCAGGGGTGCCGGCGGGTGGGTGGGGGTGAACCAGCCGGTGAAGCGGCGCGGCGCGGCGGGAACGGGGGCACGTCCGCGTGCGCCTCCGACCGGGCGCGGCGACGGCGGCGGGGCGAGGGTGGTGGTGGCGCTTCGGGCGTGTTGTTGGGCGCGCTGGGCGGTGCGCAGCGCCCAGCAGGGGCTGTGCTGCCCGCGGCACTGCAGGTTCGTGCAGGCGCCGTCGGATCCGGGCTGGTGGGCGGCGGCGACGTAGACCGCGAGCGCCCACAGAAGCCTGTCGGTGACGTCGTCCGGTACTGCGGTGCGGTCGCTGGGACGCCGGCTGCGGTCCTCGGGGTGTGCGGGGTGTGCCATGGCGGGTGGCCCTTCGGTCGGCGGATCGCGGGCATGCGCGGTCGCCGCCCAACTCGCGTCGGGGCCCTTGGGGATGCTGATGTCCGGACGACGGACGACGACCAGCCCTGATCGACGCTCATCTTTCAAAGAAGGTCAAGTCCTGTTGGGCGGGCAGGACGGGACCGCCCAACACAGCGGCTCTGCCCGTCAGAGGAAGCTGGCTTTAATGCCGGATTGTGTCTTGCATGCCCGGGTGAGGCCGCGCCGAGACTTGGCGGGGTTGTGGATGCCTGGTGCCCGGCAGATCAGAATTGGTGGTCGGAGTCGGCCCATAGGGAGGCGATCAGCGGTGTAAGTCCGCGGACACCTCGGTCATGCGCTGTTCGTAGACCGACACCTAGTTCGGAGTAGCCAACCGTGCGCCAGCGGTGGTTGTGTCGGCCGTTCGGGAACAGCGTGCTGACTGGTCTGGAGAACGGATCCAGCAGCACGAAGTCGTGGACTTGGCCAGCCTGGATTCCCCACAGCCAGCCGGGCGGATCGGGTTCATTAGCATCCTCAACGGCAACGTCCGTTTGAGGCAGCCACTCACCTCGCGCCGACAGGCACCAGTTAGATGGCGAGTAGAACCGCTTCGCCTCGATCACTATTGCCGCGCGTTCGAGTCCGCCGAAGCCGAGTACGAGATCCATGACGGGCTTCGGGGCACTGTGCAGCGTGAGCGGTCCCCGATCTCTCAATGTTTTCGAGGGTGTTTCTGCGAGTAGTAGGTCCGTGATGACGTCGCAGGTGTCCGGGTCGAGGAGTGCGGCGAGCAGAATAGCTGTGAAGGACTCCTCATGGAGCCAGCCCTCCATCTCCCGGATGCCGCGATCGGCCAGCCATACGCGATGGAGACTCCGGGCAGTGATCGCCACGCCCGTCTGCTGTGGTGTCCGGGGTGAACGTGCCATGGGCTATCACCTTTCTGGTACCTCGCACGGCAGACCTCTGCTCGGGCCAGGGGTGGCCAGCGGATCCTCAGAGTCAGCGTCTGTCGAACCGGCTCCGGCCGACGCATTGGTCAACTATTACTGGTAGTTGCTGTGGTGTGGGCTTGCTGGTCAGGTGGTCTGCGCGGGGTCGCGACGTAGGCGGGTGGGGTGGGCCTCGCGCGCGTCGACGGGCGCGAGGCCCACTTGGTGTGTCCGTGAGCGGTCAGCGGCGGCGCAGGTCCCGCAGGCGGGTACCCGGCGGCGGTCCGGTGTGGCCGGTGGTGGCGGTGGCTCCATGGACCCCGGCCCCGGTTTGTTTGGCCTGGTACATGGCGATGTCGGCCTGGTGCAGCAGGGTGCGCGGGCCGACGCCGAGGGCTGCGCTGGTGTGCCCGACGCTGGCGCGCACGGCCACCGCGTGCGTGCCGAGGTCGACGGGGTGACGGCCGACCGCCCGCCAGGCGGCGCGGGCGGTGGCGGCGACGTCGTCGGGGCCGCCGGCGACCAGCAGGGCGAACTCGTCGCCCGACAACCGCGCGGCGAGCCGCACCGGCCCACGTATGGTGGCCAGCCGCCGACCGACCTCGGTGAGGACGTCGTTGCCGACCTCGTGGCCGAAGGTGTCGTTGACGGCTTTGAAGCCGTCGAGGTCGAGCAGGACGAGCCCGAACGGGGCATCTGCGCGTGTGGCGCTGGTGAGGGCAGCGAGCAGGGCCCGCCGGTTGGGCAGGCCGGTGGTGTCGTCGTGGTCGGCGGCGTAGCGGGCGCGGGTCAGCGCCTGCTGCTGGCGCCACAGCAGCGCTGCGGCGAGGGCGAGACCGGCGAGGATTCCCCCGACGGCGGTGACGATCGAGGTCACGATGGGAGACACTTCGAGAGCTCCTTGTGAGTGAAGGAGCACCGGGGGCGGGCGTGGTTCCGGGAAGTTCGACGCCCGCCCCCGGGCTACCGGCTGGCGGGGTCGTTCAGGCGGTGGCGTCGGCGAGGGCGAAGGTGGCGGGCTTCTCGGCGGCCAGGACCGCCCGCCCGGTCTCGACGAGCTTCACGGCGGCGTTGTGGACCGCGCCCGCGCTGGCCTTCTTCGCGCCGGATCCCTCGTTGGCCCGGTCGACCAGCTTGCACAGCTCGCTGACCTTGTACTGCTGGCCGGGGTTGGCCTCGAGGATGTCGAGGATCGCGCCGCGCAGGGTGCCCGACGCCCGCCGGGTAGGGGCCTGTGCCGCCTCGCCCGCAGCCTCCGTGGCCGGCGGTGCAGCGGGTGCTTCCGCAGCGGGTTCGCCCGTGGTGCTGTCGGTGGTCGTGCCGGCAGGGGGACTGTCCGGTGTGGCCGGTTTGGCGTCCGCTTCGTTCGCTGCGGGCGTCGGTCCGGTGGCCGGGTCGGTGTCGTCGGTCGTGACCGGCACCTCGGGTTCGGCAGTCGAGCGGCCGCTGTCGTCGCCGTCGTGGGTTTCGGTGTCCTCGGCTTCAGCGGCCGCATCGGGTACCGCCTCGGCATCACCATGAGCCGGCGATGCCGACTCCTGGACGGCGTCCGGCTGTCCATCGGTGGGAACCTCGGCGGCTGGCCGCTGGTCGCGGTCCTGCCCGGCAGCCTCTCCGGCTTCCTTCGCGTCGTCGCCGCGCGGTCCGTGTTCTGCGGCGGTGCCGGGTGTGTCGGTGTCGCGGGTGGCGGGCTCCGGTGCGGGCTGGCCGTGACCGCCGCCCTGTTCGGCGTGGGTGCGGCCGGTGTCGGTCAGCCGCCACAGGCTGCGTCCGGTGTCGCTTCGGGTGGGCTCGGCCAGTCCCGCGGTTTCCAGGGTGCGCAGTTTCGGGGTGGTGGTCGAGTAGCCGAGGCCGGCTTCGGTGGCGATGGTGGCGGCGGTGGCCTCGCCGAGGCGGTGCAGCGCGGCGAGGACCTTCGCGACGCTGGGTGCCAGTGGCGCTGGTGCGGCCGTATCGGTGGTCGTGTTGGTTGGGGTGCTGGTCATGGGCGCGTGGCCCCCTTTCTCCTGCCGTCGGCAGGGGTTGGTGAGTGAGGCGTGTGCACTGATGCACGCTTCGGTTCGGGTATTGATCAAGTCGTCTGCCCGGAGTGCGGGACTGCGGCGACGCGCACGGGTGCGCCGCCCGGTGATCGCTCGCTGGGCGGCAGGTTGGTGACAGGGGGTCAGTGCGCGGCGTGGTAGGCGTCGCGCACCGCGGCGGGGATGACGCCCCCGGTTCGTGGCCGGGGCAGGTTCAGCTCCTGCCAGTTCGCGGTCCACCACCAGGTGCGGATCTCCTGGCTCTGGGTGCGGCCAGTCGCGGTGCCGCGCTGCCGCCGTGGTGCCCGGGGCTGTTTCGGCAGGCGCCGTCCGGCCGAGATGAACGGGCCGAACGCCGCGGCCATCCGGTCGAAGTTGCCGGCGGACAGGTCGATCTCGTAGGTGACGCCGTTGAAGGCGAACTGGTAGGTGGCGACGTCGTCGGTGGAGCCGTCGAGGTCGTCGACGAGGATCGCGGTGGTCTTGGTGGCCACGAGGGGGCCACCTCCTTTCCTCAGGGGTGGGTTACTGGGCGGGTTGTTAGGTGCCGAGGCCGAGCTGGTGGCCGATGACGGGCCCGCGGTGCACGGCGGCGACGGCGGCGGGCAGGTGTCGGCGTTGCCAGCCGTGCAGGGCGGCGGTGAGGTCGGCGGCGTACTTGCGGTGCTGGGTGAGGGCGGCGGTGAGGCCGGCGGCTTGTTCGATGCCGTTGTTGGCGCCGCGGGCGGTGTGGGGGCGGACGGGGGCGAGGGCGTCGCCGAGCAGGACGGCGCCGGCGCCGACGGGCCAGACCATGCGGTCCGGTGGGGTGATGTCGAGGACCGGTACCGCCATGCGGGTGGTGGTGGTGTGGACGACGGCGGCGTGGTCGGCCGGGAGGAGCAGGTCGGCGTGGGTGTCGACGTGGGTGCGGGCGGCGGGGCTGACGTGCCGGGGCAGGGCGAAGACCCGGCGGGTGGGGTCGGCGCCGAACCGCTGCGCGTACTCGGTGCTGGTGCAGTTGAGGTAGAAGGTCCAGTCGCAGCCGCCGGGTACCGGGGCGAGGTTGAACTGCACGCCGGGGCAGGGCTGCAGCCGCAGGAAGTCCCGCAGGCCGGGCTGGGGGGTGATGTCGGCGATGCCGCGGTGGGCGACGTAGCCGGCGTAGCGCAGCCTCCGGTCGGGATCCAGCAGCCGGCGGCCGGTGGAGGACCGGCCGTCGGCGAACACGACCAGGTCGGCGGGTGTGGTGTGGTCGTCGCGGAACCGCAGCACCGGTTGGCCGGCCTGCTCGGTCAGGGCGGCGACCTTCATGCCGGTGTGCAGGACGCCGGCGGGTAGGCGGCGGGTCAGCGCCTGGTGCAGCAGCGTCCAGGTGGTGTTCCGCCCAGGGTAGGTGCGTCGGATGGTCTCGGCCGGCTGGCGGTCGCGGACGGTCATCTGGACGATGGCCTCGGAGCCGTGGGCGACGATCTCGTGCTGCGGGATGTCGAGGCGGTCGAGCACGTCGAGGGCGGGGTGTTCCAGGCCGATGAGGCCGCCGCCCAGGGGCGCGGACGCCGGCGCTGCCTCAAAGACGGTGACGTCGTCGAATCCGGCGTGCAGCAATAGCAGCGCGGTGACGGGGCCGGTGATACTGCCGCCGATGACGGCGATGGTGGGCTGCCGGCCGGAGACCGGCCTGGTGCTGGATGTCATGAGTGGGGTTCCCTTCTGGAGGGGTGGGAACCCGGGCACGGCCGTGCCCGGGTGTGCGCGAGTGCGCGGGTGGCCGGGCATCGGCCAGGTGGTGCCAGTGAGAAGGCGGGTCAGCGGCGGTGGGCCGCGGACGCGCTGATCAGCCGCCGTGGTGCGGCGGGCGGATGGAGGAAGGCGCGGCGCCGGACTGCGTCCGCTGGTGCGCGAGGTGCGACCGGGCGGGCAGGGCGGCGCGGGAAGGTGTGGCCTTGGCGGGTTACCGGCCGGGCGTGGTGAACGGCGGCGGCACGGGAAGGATCCGCCGCGCCCGCTGCAGCACTTCGTCGGCGACCGGGATCAGCGGCGCCGCGTCCGGTGAAGCGGTCGGGGTCGTGCGGTGCCGCCCGCCACCGGGGCTGCTCGCGATGATCGTCCAGGTGAACAGCGGGGTGAGAACCTCGGCGACCGCCGTGCTCTGCTTGGCGTAGCTGTCGCGGTAGACCCGCACCCGCAGGACGTACCCGTCGGTGTGGTGCACCCGGGTCAGCTCGTAGGTGCCGTGGCCGCCCTGGTGGAACACCTCGTCGACGATCACCGCGACCGGTCCGTCCGCTCGGTGGCGCGGGTGGTCGCCTCGGAGGCGACGAGGGTCCAGGGCCAGTGGTAGGCGCCGATGGCGTAGCAGCGGTTGGCGTCCGGGACGACCCGGTCGTCCTCGACCCAGCGGCTGCCCAGGCCGTCGTCGTCCTCCCACTCGACGGCGACCTCGTCGCCGTCGAACCGCAGTCGGGGGTGCTCGCCGGGCATGTCGGCGGGGTAGAGGGCGTCGAGGTGGGCGGCCATGCGCTGCACCGCGAACAAGGGGAAGCGGCACAGCACCCCGGCGCGGGAGAGGGTGGTGTAGCCGGTGGCGACCATGGCGCGGTAGGTGCCGCCGGCGACCACGTCGCAGGTCACGGTCGCCGGGGTCCAGGTGGCAAGCGGCGGGGTGATGTCGCCGCGGTGGCGGGAGATGCGGTAGCGGTCGTTGGTGGCCTCGCTCGCCGGGTCCGGGTGCAGCCCGAACCAGTGCATCCCGTGGCGGCGGGCGTAGCGGAGCAGGTCGAGCAGGTCCCGCCGGCCGTCGAGGTGGCCGGTGTGCAGGGGCAGGAATCCGTGCCTGTCGTCGGCGTGGAGGACCGGGTTGCCGGTGGCGCCGGTGGCGGTGTGGGTCCAGGTTTCGGCGAGGACGCGGTGGTCGGCGCCGTCGGCGTCGTACCAGCGGGGGACGCCGTTGGAGGACAACCAGTCACCGTCGGTGTCGTGGGACCAGATGAGCGCGGCCTGGTCCGGGACGCCGGCCCGGTACTGCTGCCGAGTCCTGAGGTGCGCGCTGGTGGCGGCGGCGTGTTCGGCGAGGGGCAGGACGTCGTCGATGCGGAACCACAGTCGGTCGGACATAGCGGGGAAACCTCCTGATCATGGAAGAGGGAAAGGTCGGCCGCTTTGCTGGCCGGGCTTGCTGGGTGCCCCAGCCCGGGGCGCCAGGCGGTGCCGCACGGGGCCGGCAGCGGGTCCACGCCAGCGCTGCTCTGGCCCGGGGGTACGGCGCGTGACCCGCAGAAGCGGGTCGGATGTACTCCCGGGCGGGCGGGCGTGGTTCAGGTGGCGGTGGACGTGGCGTGGCGGCAGTGGCCGCACTCGTCGCGGCCGGGTCTGCGTCGCAGGGCCAGGGGAAGCTCAGGGGCGTGGCTGCAGAGCTCGCGTCTGCTGCCGGGGGCCGGCACTGTGGGGGTGGATTTGGGTGGAGCCGGTCGGGCCGCCGCCGATCCCCGGGGAAGAAGGGGATGGGTGGCGGTGCCCGACCGGTTCCGGTGCGGTAGTGCTACAGGGCGACGGCGAGCAGCCGCTGGTCGGTCTCGACGGTGTCGAGGTACCGCATCGCCTGCTCGAGGTAGGTCACCCGGTGGGTGAGGGCGTCGCTCGCGGGTGCGAGTTTGTGCCCGTCCGGCGTGAGCAGGGCGTCGCCGCACACGGCGGTGGTGGCGCTGTAGTGCTGGTAGGCCATCGGGCCTGCCTGGAACATCTCCAGCTCCCCCACGGCGAGGTGGGCGGCGCCGTAGCTGGCCGCGTTGTGCATCCGCATCGCGTTGACGCGGGGTTGGTGGTGGAAGTCCGCCTCGGCCCGCTCGCGCGGGTAGCGGGCGGGGTCCGCCAGGTGGCGGGCCAGCAGGGTCGGCCACGGGGTGGCCGGCCGGGTGCCGTGCACGACCTGCTGCCACAGTTGATGGCGGATGCCGGCGCCGACGCCGGCGGCGTGGCGCATGGCGGCGAGGTCGAGCAGCTTGACCGGTCCGCCGGCGCAGTACACCGGGCGTCCCTTGCGGGGCGCGACGAGGTGGCCGCGCTGCCACAGCCACATGTCCGGGGTGGCCCAGAAGCGGGGCTGCAGGGTGCCGGACACGCCGAAGTGCCGGTCGAGCTGGGTGGCGGTGAGGGCTTGCGACGGCAGGCCGTCGGGCAGGCAGACGATCATGGTGTTGATCGTCGCGGTCGCCGTGACCACCGGGGTGGTGGCGGCCGTGGTGCTGGCGGTGGTGGTTGCCGCGGGGGCGGTCGTGCGGCCCTTGCGGGGCGTCACCGTCGGCACGCGGGTGCCGTAGCGGCTCAGGGGAGTCGCGGCACCGTTGGTTGCGGTCATCTGGGATTCCTCCTTCGGCTGGCCGCGCTGTGGGCGCGCGGAAGTGGCCGGCCCACCGGGTGCATGGGTCGGCTCACGGGGCGAACAGTGGGTGGAGCGGGGTGGTGCTGGTGGTGCGGTGCGACCTGGGGGTCGCCGCGTGGCGCGGGCGCCGACCGGCCGAAGAGGCGGGTGGGCGGAGCGCACCGTGGGGTGCGGCGGTGGTTCCCGAGGTGGGACCGGACCGGGTGGAGCGATATGTGGGTGAAGGTGGTGCCGATGAAGGTAGCGGGCGGATCTGTCAGCGCCGGCAACCGTCATGATCGTCAGCAGTGCGGTTGACCTGCACTGTCAGACGCTTGCCCGATTCTGCGACCGGTTGGCGGCGAGATTGTGAGACTTCGCCGGCCTTACAACCGCTCTGCATGCGTGGTCAGCCGAAGCTGCACGTTTCACGACTCTCGTCGGGGTGCTGAGCTCTCAGCTGCCCGCAGGCGGGATGTCTCCTGGCAACAGCAGCCGGAGTTGCTCGGATGTCGGTGCCGGTATGTCGGCGAGCCGCTCAGCTTGCCGTTCGATCATGGCGCCGAACAGCTTCCGTGCGCCTCGCCCATTGCCGAAGTCCGGTTCGTGGACGGCCTCGGTGAGCCGCTCCAGCAGGGCTGCGCTGGTCGCCTTCGTCAGGTCGTACCCGTGCTGGCCGGCCAGCACGGAGACGATGGCGAGCAGTTCGTCGGGGGTGTAGTCGACGAACTCGATGGTCTTGGTGAATCGTGAAGCAAGGCCGGGGTTGGTGGCCAGGAACCCTTCCATCTCGGCGGGGTACCCGGCGACGATCACCACTACCTGGTCCCGGTAGTCCTCGATCAGCTTGACCAGGGTGTCGATTGCCTCCAAGCCGAGATCTGAGCTGGTGCCGAACTGGCGGGCGAGCGTGTAGGCCTCGTCCACGAAGAGCACGCCGCCAAGCGCCCGCTCGAACACCGCGGAGGTTTTCAGGGCGGTGCTGCCCAGGTATTCACCCACCAGGTCGACCCGGGCCACCTCGACGACCTGCCCTTTCGACAGTATGCCGAGCTGGGCGAGCAGCCGCCCGTAGATGCGCGCGACAGTCGTCTTGCCGGTCCCCGGCGGACCGGTGAAGACGAGATGCCGACTGAGTGGCGGTACCGGCAGGTTGGCACGCCGCCGCTGCTCATTCACCCGGATCAGGTGGACCAGAGTTCGTACCTCGCGTTTGACCGCTGCCAGTCCGATCATGGCGTCCAGTTCCGCCAGCGCTACATTGACGCTGGTAGCGGCATCGGCAAAGCGACCGCCGTCGGCGTGATCCGGATCATCGTCACGGTCGGTGCCGGCCGCCGAACCAGTCGGCTCGTGCGGGTTCTCGTGCGGATGGGGAGCGCGTACCGACACGAGCGGTTGGTCAGCACCCCGCACCGGTTCGCCGGCGATGTTGACGAACTCGCACCCGTCGACCAGCACCGGAGCGTCGGAATCCACCTGGATGCCGTCCCCGCCGCAGTCGCGCACCACTCCTGCCCGCATGTCCAGCCGGGACTGATCCCGCAGCACCACTCCTGAACCAGTCGTGCCGGCGACCATGCAGCGGTCGAGGCGCACGCTGGCCTGACCCGTCCCGACCACACCGACAACGCCGCCGGAGACCGTCGCGTCAGTGAGGCTGATCGAGATCTTCTCGGCTCCGACCACGCCCGCTGGCGCATCCTCTACCCGCACCGTCGTGCCGGTGAGCCGGCCGGAGCCCTCAGCGGCTATCCCGCTTTGTGACGCGCCCCGAACAGTGGCGCCCTCGATGCGGACGTCCGCGTCAACGGCGCCATCGAGCACGATCCCACCCTCGCCGCCGGTGACCGTTAGGTCGGTGAAGGTCGGGCCACCGCCCTGCACCCGCACGCCGTACCGGGCCGGGTTCTCGATCTGGACGTTTGCGTACCGGCCGGCCGCGGCCTGGATCAGCAGTGCGTCGTCCCGTGCACCCCGCAGCACTCCACCGTTCATCTCTGGTGTTGCTCCGTTGACCGCGGCGACAGCGGGTAGTCGGCTGGCGGTCACGCTGCAATCGGAGAACGTGCCCTGCGCGCCGTTGACGTAGATCCCATTGCGGCCAACCCGTTCAATTAGACAACGGCGGACGTCTGGCTCGGCGCCGCCGGAGACCTCGACGCCGCAACCCTCCAGGTCCGTCAGCTCGCAGTCCTCGACCACTCCACCGGCCGATCCGCTGAACTGCAGCCCGCTGCCCCGGCCGCCCGAGATCCGGCACCGGCGTACCGTCGGGCGGGAGCGGCCACTCGCCACCACGGCTGTTTGCCGTACGCCGATGAACTGACTGTCTTCTACCGTGCCGCGCCCGCCCTCGAACGCCTCGAAACCCTGACCGACACTCTGCACATGGCAGTGCCGCATGACCGGTTGGCTATCGCGTTTGGACAGCACGGCGTACTCGTCGAAGTCCCACAACCGGCAGTGTTCGACGACTCCGCCGGAGTCGATGAAGGCCACGCCACGGCGCATCCCATGGAAATGGCAGTTGCGCAGGTGGGCGGCACCCCGCTCGCTGATGACGGCGTTGGCCGCCTGCCCGGTGACGGTGCATGATTCCAGGGTCAGAGCTCCCCCGACCACCGAGGCGGTCGCTGGCGCATCGGAATTCCACGTCCGCAAAACGAGACCCTGCAGCGTGGCTTCCGCACCCTCGCAGTAGAACGCAGGTGCGGCGTCGCGGTTCTCCACTGTGACTCCGCCGGGCGCAGCCGCACGGATAGTGACGTCCTTCCCGCGCACTGCGATCTGCCCGTCGTAACGGCCCGGCTCCACCACGATCAGTGCGCCGTGAGGGGCAGCCGCTACCGCCAGGGCGATTCCGCGGTACGTGTTCGGCCGGGTCAGCGACACGACAAGTGTCGGTACCCCCATCGACCCCGCCTTCCCTGCGATCAATCCACCGCCAGGTAAGGCGATAGACACGCCGGAAGCATAGATCTGTTACGCCACCGGCCAGTCGCGCCGGGCGGCGTCCACGCCCTTCACCGGGCGGTATCAGCCCGAATCCGTACTTCCGGTGATCGTCTGACGTGAGCAGGGGGCGGCCCATTACCCCGCCCCCTTCACGCTGTCAGCGTCTCGTCTGGGTGTTACGACATTTGTCCGGCGCGGTCGACAATGGTGACACTTAAGACCACTGCGGATCGGGCCGGCCCAGCGGCGTTGTCCGCCTTGGGTACGACCTGCCAGCCGAGGAACCGGTAGGTCTGTGGTTCGAAGATGAGGTCGTACCGGTCGATATCCCCGATGAGCGACACTGCGGTGCCGGAGCGGCCTGCCGCGTCGGTCATGCTGGGGGAGGCGACCACCCCGGAGATCTTCGTCGCCGCCTCGTAGAGGGCGGCCCGTGACTGTGCGGGCAGGTATCCGCGGATCAGCTCTTCCAGGTTGGCGAAGGTCCGTTCGTCGCTCGATGCGGTGCCGCCACTTGTTTGCCGCAGGTATTTGAGCATGGTGGTGGCGTCGGTCGGGAGGTTGTTCGGGTAGGCCGGGGTTGGCGTGCATGCCCGGGTGGACTTCAGCAGGCTGCCGTCCGGTGCCCATTCCGCGGCGCGTCCGTTGCGGCAACCGGGAATCACCGTCGACTGCCTGCCGCCGGGCGGTGGGTCGCTGACCCAGATGAGGCTGTCGCGGGTGCCATCGACGGACGTCCAGGAGCGGGTGAGGGTGGCCGCGAGCTGCTTCTGTCCGACGACAGGGCCGTAGTTCATCGTGGTGGTCAGAATGAACTGGTCGGCGCGAGGAGCCGGAGTCTGGTCGGCCCGAGCGGCGTCAGCGGCACGATGAAGGATTTCCGCTGCCTGAGCGCTGGCGGCAGGTGGCTCCCCATTGATGCTGATCGCCGAGCCGATAAGAAGCGCGAGCACCCCGGTGGTGGCCGCAGCACCGACGGTGGCGAGTCTCCAGGACTGCCTTGATACTGATCGCGTTGATCCAGCGATCATGCGATCAACCCGCCCCCGCAAGTGAGGCGGCGGCTCCGCTGGTGCGAGCAGGCCTCGGACTTGGTTGATCATCTGTTGGTCGTTCACGTCGTCTCCTCTACTGCCCGCGTCGGGTCGTCACCGCCGAGCGCGCTGCTGACTTTGCGTCGGGCACGGTTGAGCCGTGACCTGACCGTTCCCACGGGGACGCCGAGCGCGAGGGCGGTCTCGTCGTAGGTGAGCCCGCCCCACGCGATGAGCAGCAGGACGTCGCGATCTCTGGCCGGTAGGTCGGACAGAGCCCGGGCCAGTGGTGCCCGCAGCGCGTGGGCCGCCGCGCCGGCTACCGCCCGTTCCGCCAGATCGGGTACGACCTCGACCGGGTCGTATCGAGCCATAGCGCGGTAGTGCGCTCTCTCACGGCGCCGATAGTGGGAGATCTCCTTGGTTAGGATCCCGAACAGCCACGGCCGGGCATCTACCCGAGAGGTGTCGTAGCGCTGACGGCGTCGGAAAGCGATCAAGAACGTCTCGGACACCACGTCGTCGACTGCATCGGGCCCCACCCGGCCATGCGCGTAGCGGTACAGGGCCTTCGCATGCCGGTCGTAGAGGACCGTGAACAGGCGATGATCCGCCAGAGAGGCCCTCACATACCAGGCATCCGGCTCCTGGCCGGCGACAAGCCGCTGCTCAACTAGCATGTACCGCAACCTGATCGGCTCGTCTCATCCCAGCCCGCCTCCAGACGTTTGCCTTCTCACACTTGTATCGCCACCTAGGCCCCGTCGAGTTCACGCGCCGAGGTCACTAACGTCATCAAGCTCTGGATCGCGCGTTCACCTCGTACGCCGTCGGCTTAGAGCAGCAACGGACCCAGCCTCATGCGCGCGTCGCCAGCACGCCCACCAGCGGCTGGGTCCTTCGTGCGCAACGCGCCTTTGCCCGAGCCGTACTGGACGGCGGCGTCGCCGTGGCTGATATCCGCCTGTGCATCGTCGGCGGTCTGCTGGTCATCGTCACGGTGGTTCCTGCCGCCTGGCCGCAGCCAACCCGACTCGCCAGCGACGGCGACGGCGACGGCGACTTCGAGGTGGCAGCGAGCACGGTCGAGGCGTCGATCGCAAGCCCGGGTCGACCGCGACGCCACCCGGGTCCTGACCATCAACCCAGATTGGACATCCGGAGCGCTCGACCGGATGCGCGGCCGGCTGATCAATGCCGGCGGGCCCGCAGACATTCTCACGACCAGCCAGCCGTCTGGTCGCGATGACAAAGCTGACTTCGCACAGGTTCGGCGGCAGCAGCCGGTATAGACCGGGCGAAGGGTCGACGGTCGGCTTGGCGGCTGGCGTACCCCGGGCTTTGAAGCCGTCCGTCCCGGCGCCGAATGTCGCTTACGGCTGTAAGTCGAGGCCGTTGGGGTCATCTCCGTTGGTGGGGAAGCGGTGCGGGTTGGTGGCCGGGTTGTCCGGGCCGTGGTCGGAGGGAAGTTCGTGTAGCCAGCGGCGCTGGCCGGGGTCGGTGGTGAGGGTCCAGGCGGGTCCGGCGGGGTGTTCACCGTGGAGGCCGGTGGCGATGGGCATGGCGGTGGGCACTCCGGCGAGGGCGTCGAGGAGGTGTTGTTCGCGGCGGCGGCCGGGGACGCGCAGCAGCACCGGGTAGCGCGGCCCGTAGGTGGCGAGCTGCTCGTAGCCGCGTAGCTTGCGCAGCACGGTGCCGAGGGGTTCGGTGGCGTTGTCGTGTTCGAGGAAGAACCCGACGGTGCGCCCGTCGGCGTGCCAGATGCCGTGCCCGTCGGGCTGGACACCGGTTCCGCTGCCGGCGGCGTAGGAAGCGGCGGCGAAGGCGGCCGTGGTGTGCTGTTCCGACCACCAGCGCGCCAGCCGGGCGTGCTCGTGGGTGCGGGCGTAGCCGATGAGATCGATGAACAGCTGGTTTGTGCCGAGCAGGTGGGCCAGGCGGCGACTGCCGATGATGCGTTCGGTGCGGTCGATGCTGGTCCGCGGGGCGCGGGCGCCGGCCTGGTTCGGGTCGTTGAACTGGGTGGGGTGGACCACGGCGCCGAGCGGGCCGAGGGTGTAGAGGTACTGGCCGCTGCCGGTGGTGACGTCGACGAACCGGCTGACCGCCTCCACCTGGTGCAACTGGGCGAGGCGCAGCCGGGCTGCGCGAAGCGAGGTGAACAGGGCCGCCGCGACCTGGTCGGTGGACAGCACGTAATGCTCGGCGAGCCACCGCAGCAGCTGATGGTCGCGGACGGTCAGACGACGAAGCCGGTCAAGACGAGCCAGACGAGACGAGGAACGGGAGGCCGAAGAAGAAGCGGAGGACGAGCGAGAAGGGGAGTTGTTGGCGGGCACGGTGGATGCTCCAGGCGGAAGAGGAGTCCCTCCGAGGGGAGGGTGTCTGAGTTCGGTGAGGTGGTCACCGAGAGCTGGTGACGGCCGGTGAGCGGCACTGACAGACCCGTACGGCCGGATCTGTCAGTGCCGCGTGGTGATCGGTGGTGAAGGGCTGGTGAAGCCCTCACGGAAGGGGTGACCGGGACGCGGGCGACTCCGGTCGACGGGTCTGTCGATCTCGCTTCAGCCGCCCTTCGGCGTTCAGGCGTTCGCCTTGGGGCCGCTCTTGCCCCGGGGACGGCGGTTGTCGTCGGGTCGGGCCGAGAACCGGTCGACGAGGTCGTCGATCGCGCTGGTGTCCTGCGCCGGCACCGCCTGCGCCGCGGCCTGCCGGATCACCGTCGCCTCGCCCACGACCGGCTTCGGCGGCCGGGTCTTGAGGGTGAACGCCGGCGTCTGCCGCCCACCGACGACGAGGCGCCCGACGGCGGTGTAGGCGTCGAGGTGGGTCAGGTCGTGCTCGTCGAGTTCGGGCAGAGTGTGTCGGGCGAGGACGCGGGCGTCCTCAGGGGCGACGGAGAAGTACAGCTTGTTGCGGGCGTTCGCCGACGCCGCCGCCAGGAGGTCTTTCGGGAACTGGGCGAGATCTTGGTGCGCGAGGACCATCGACAGCCGGTACTTGCGCGCCTCCGCCAACATCGAGTCCAGGCTGTTGGCGAGGGTCAGGAAGTTCTGACACTCGTCGATGATCAACGTGGCGTCGCGGCGTTTGTCCGCCGGCACGGCGGCGCGGGCGGTCGCGGCCTGCCACACCTGTGCCAGGACGAGGGAGCCGAGCAGCTTGCTGGTGTCCTCGCCCAGCTGGCCCTTCGGGATGCGTACCAGCAGCGCCCCACCGTCGAGGACTTTGCCCATGTCGAAGCTGGAGCGGGGGTAGCGCATGGTGCGCTTGACGAAGTCGCGCAGTAGGAACGCCCGCAGCCGGGCCAGGACGGGGCCGATGACCTGGGAGCGTAAGGCCGGGTTGAGCTGGTCGTACCACTGCCAGAACCCGGACAGGCCGGCCGGGTCGTCTAGGCCGACGGTCATCGCCGATCGGAACTGGGCGGAGTTGAGCAGGGGCGGGATGTGTTGGAGGGTGACGTTGGCGTGCCGCAGCAGGGTCAGGCAGGCCACCCGCATGACGTCGTCCATTCGGGGCCCCCACGCCTTGGCGAAGATGTTCCCGAAGATCGACACGAGGTTGTCGACGACCAGGTCGGGGTCGGTGCCGGACAGCGGGTTGAGGGTGGGCGGGTTGGGCTGGTCGGGGTCGAACAGCACCACCCGCCCGGCGACGCTGGCGGGGAGCCGGTCGAGGATGTCGAGGACCATGTCGCCGTGCGGGTCGATGACCACGGTGCCCCGGCCGGCTTTGATGTCCTCGACGGCCATGTTGACCAGCAGGGTGGTCTTTCCGGAGCCCGTCGATCCGACCACATGCATGTGATACCTCGCATCCGGCACGGACAGGGCCACCGCGTGGCCACCGACTTCGGCGTCGCCGAGGACCTTCATCCCTCGGCCGCCGATCGGCACCGCCACCGGGGCGGGCATGGATTTCGCCCGCGCCCGGTCCAGCCCCGGAACGGCCAGATCCCGCGGCAGGGCGGCGAGGACGGCCAGTTCGGGGGTGGAGGCCAGGAACCCTGCTCCGAGCCGCCGTGTGACCAGCACGGTCACCGGCTGCGCCATCCGCGCCCGGTGTGCGAGCCGGTTGCGGCCGGCGTACACGGCGAACGACGAGGCGACCGCGTCCGCGATGCCCCGTAGCCTCGGGTAGGGGTCGCTGCCGGCGCGGTGCGTGTTCTTGGCGACCGAGTAGCGGATGCCGGTCGTCCACAGCGGGTGGGCGGTCTTGTCGAGGATCGCCCGCACGTCGCGCTCCACGCCGGGGTCCCGGCGGCCGGCCGGCTGGCCGCCGCTCCGGGTGGTGGTGCGGCCGGGAAGGAACGCCTCGATCAGCCACAGCAGCGGCGCGGCGGGATTGATGGCCGGTATGGCGGTCTTGCCGTCGCGCAGCCTGCCCGCCGCGCGGCGGGCTCGTGCGGCGCGGCGTGGGGTGGCGGGGCGGGTGAGGACCTGTACACAGGCGTACTCGTCCGGCTTGAGCTGCGACCCGGCGGACATCAGCGCCCGTAGCGGGTCGTTGTCGTGGTCGGTGTTGATCGGCAGCCACTCGGCCGCGGTCGGCAGAAGGTGCCCGCCGACGGCGGCCGGCACGTCGAGTGGGATCGGTGGCGGCGCCGGGTCGGTGGTGCAGGCGGCGCCGGGCCAGGCGGCCCTCACGGCGGCCTCGACCGCGCCGTGCGGCACCGTGCCGGGCACCCAGATGCTGATGAGCAGTTGCCGGCCGGTCCAGGTGTACTGCCACACCACGTGCGGGCTGCCGTACCGCAGCCGGTGTCGGCGCGACGGGGTGAGCGTGCCGTGCAGGTTCGCCCACAGCGCGGCGGCGCTGTGCGGGTCGACCTCCGGCGGTGGGGCGACCGTGACGAGGCGGGCGCCGTCGGCGTGGCGGCGGTGCCGCCACCCGTCGAGCAGGTTGCGCCCGGCGACGTAGACGACGAGCAGGGCGGCGGCGACGCCGAGCAGCCACGGCCGGTCTACCGCCCACTGCGCGGCGTGCAGAACCCAGCGCGTGGACGCGCTCGGCGGGGGAATGACACCGGCGCCCGGCCCGGAAGGGCCGGGCGCCGGGGACCCGACAAGGGGTGGTGTCACAGATCCTCCTCTGCGTCGTCGGGGTCGAGGTCGGCGAGGTCGGACGGCTTCGTGGTCGCGAGAAGGTGTTCGGCCTGCGAGGAGATCGACTCGAACGCGGTCCGGTTCGTGCCGGAGATCAGCAGGCCGTGTCCGACCCGGGCCGCGAGCAGCATCCGCCGTTCCCCGGCGGTCAGGCCGAACGCGTCGGCGACCTGGTCGATGGCCTGCGGGGCCTGCTTGAGCAGCACCTGCGTGGCCGCATTCGAGACGACGGCGTGGCCGAGGTCGGTGCCGAGCACGTCGGCGACGTCCTGGGTGATGACCGACAGGCCAGCGTTGCGCTTCCGGCCGGCCTTGGACATCTTGAACAGGAACCGGGCGCCTTCACCGTCGCGCATCAGCAGCCACGCCTCGTCCACCACGACGAGGCGGCGGGTGGTCAGATGGGCCCGACCGGGTGCGTCTACTGACCGCCAGATCGAGTCGAGTGCGAGCAGCGTGCCAACGGTGCGCAGTTCGTCCGGCAGGTGCCGCAGGCTCCAGACGACCAGATGCCCGTCCGGGCGGGTCGTGGTCGGTGAGTCGAACAGGTCCGAGAACGAGCCAGCCACCCACGGCGCCAGCCGGGCAGCCAACTCGTGGGCGGCGGCGTTGTCGTCGGCCCGCAGTGTCGCGGCCAGATCCTTCAGCAGCGGCGCGGGCCGGTGGTGGGTGGCCGGGTCGGCGGTGATGCCCGCCTGCCGGTAGACGGCGAGGATCGCCCGGTCCAGGGCGGCGCGTTCGGCGGGCGGCGGCAGCTGCCCCAGCAGCACCGCGATGAGGGTGTGCAGGAACAGGCCGCGGCGGGTGAGCACGTCCGGGCGGGGGTCCCCGGCCGGCAGATCCAGGGGGTTGATCTTCACGCCGGGTGCACCGAGCCGCACGATGGTGCCGCCGACCGCGTCGGCCAACCGGAGGTATTCGTCCTCGGGGTCGACGACGGCGACCTGGACCCCCTGGTACAGGTTGCGGAGCACGTCGAGCTTCACGAAGTAGGACTTGCCGGCGCCGGAGCGGGCGAGGACGACGCTGTTGTGGTTCTCCTGCGCCCACCGGTCCCACCAGACGATGCCCTGGGAGTCCGGGTTGACCCCGTACAGCACCCCACCGGTGGTGGCCGGGTCGCCGGGCAGCGGCGCGGGCAGGTCCGCCGACGCGAGAGGGAACGCGGCGGCGAGGGCCTGGGTGTCCATGGTGCGGCGCATCTGCAGGCTGTCGGTGGCTAGCGGCAGGGTGGTGGTCCAGCCGGGCAGGTGTCGCCACGTCGCTGGCTGTACCTCGATCAGGGTGGACGCGGCGGCGGCCTTCACCTGCGCACACGCCTCGAGGAGTTCCGCCTCGGTGCGGGCGTGCACGGTCAGGTACAAGCCGACGCGGAACAGCTTCGCCGCACCCCGGGCGAGGCGTTCGGCGAGGTCGGCGGCGTCGTCGGCGGCGGCCTCCACGTACGGGTCGGCCAGCTTCCCCTTCTGCTCGTCCGCCCGGCGGGACGACTCGAACCGGGCCCGCTGGTTCCGCAGCCGCGACGCCGCCACCGGCGCAGGGATCGGGTCGATGTGCAACGCGAGGTCCAGCCGGCCCGGCCACGACAGCAACGGCTCCAGCCACGCCGGCCCGACCTCGGCCGGGTAGCCGGTGACCACCAGGGTGGCGGCGTAGCCGTCTCCGACTCGCAGGAACCGCGGCGTCACCTCCACCGAGGCCGGAGCTACCGTCGCCGCGAGTCCTACGGACGGCGGGCTGGTGCTGTCGTCGTTCGGGGTGCGTCGGCGCTTGACAGTGATCATGATGTCCTCCTGGTGCGTGGCCTCCTCGCCGGAGGCGCGGTGATGGTGGTGTCGGGTGCGGCGAGGCCGCCGGGGCGGGGCGGCCGGTAGGGGTCGGCCGCGGCGGCCAGGGCGGCGGTCGTCGCGTGGCCGTCCAGGGCGCGGGTGGTGACGCCCAGCCCGGACAGCGACCGGACCGTCTGGTCGGCGCGGCGCCGGGCGGCGTGCTCGCTCCGTTCACCGCTGATGGTGCGGGTGACGATGAGGACCTGCCGGCGCAGAGGGTCCCGCCGCTCGGCGAGGTCGTCGAGGAACCGGGCGTGGTCGGCCGCCGCGTCCGCGAGAGCCGGGTGCGGCATCTCGTCCGCCGCGTGGGCGAGGGTGCGGGCGGCGGAGTGCAGGTCGACCGGCTGCGCCGACACCACGATCTGCGTCGGCGTGGACAGGCTGTTGAGCCACCGGCCGAAGGTGTCGACCAGAGCGGCCTGCTCGTCGGCGGTGCGCAAAGCGAGGTTGACGCTGGTCGCCGCGACCATCGCCGCCTTCACACCGCCGAGGCTGATCTCCCCGTGGTCATCGATGGCGTCGGCAGGCAACTTCAACGGCGCCGGCAGCATCACCTTCGAGGCCGGGACCTCCACCCATTCGGGTGTCCTCGCGGTCGTGTCGGTAGTGGACAGAGCACGTGGTGCCCGGCAGTGACGGACCGCGGAGGCCAGCCATACGTCCATAGGCAGTCCGTCGCGGCGGCCGACCGCGAGGCCGAACACCAGGCCGCCGAGGACGACCGCGGCGCCGAGCAGCAACGGGGCGGGCACGATCGCGTGGAGGGCGCGCCAAGCGCCGTAAAGGATGACGGCGGCGACGGCGAGGATCGCGAGTTGCCGGAACGTCAGCCCGTAGAGCACCTTGTCCGGCGCGTCCACGTCGGCGGGCATGCGGGCGGTGACGGCCTGTTCGTCACGGCGGTCGCGGCTCATCGTCGCACCGCCCCCAGGCCGGGGATGCGTAGCCCGCGGGTGAGCTGCTGCACCACGACGACCCGCACGACCGCGCCGATCGGGTTGCCGCCACGCCCGCCTCCGCCGCTGGTGGCGTAGCGGCGCATCAGCCCCGGCACCTTGAGCGTGGTCCACAGCAGGACCATCACGACGAACAGGTTGAGCACCCCACCCGGTTCGACCGGCAGGCCCAGCAGCGGCAGCATGGTGCTGGTGTCCAGCAGCATCCACTGGCCGGCGAACAGCACGAACGCCTGCACCACCGGGGTCGCCAGCATGGCGACGTACGACCGCCACCACATGCGGGCCACACCGTCGGTCTGCGGCAGGGCGTGACACGCCAGCGCGATCGGCGCGACCGCGGTGAGCACCAGCGCGACCGCGAAGCGGACGATCACACTGCAGGCGGTGGCGGCGAGCAGGAACACGATGATCGCCAGGCAGACGACGAACAGCAGACCGGCGGTCTGGTCACGCGCGGCTATCAGGTGGGTCTTGACGGCGTCGAGGGCCCCGTCGCCGTTGAAGTCCTGCGCGGTCAGGGCGGTGGTGAACGCGTTGGCGAACTCGATGAGCTTGCCGGCGATCAGTTGGGAGAAGTGGGCGGTGACGAACCCGACGACGCACCGCGGCAGGAGATCCTTGGCGGTGTAGCGGGCACGTTCGTCGCCGCCGGCGACCATGGTGAGGACGCCAGCGGCGACGAACGCCAGGACGAAGACGGTGTCGACGACCCAGATCGACCGTCCGGTGAGGGCCTGCACCTGCGGCAGGCTGGTGACGTCCGGGGTGATCAGCAGCGCGTGGGTGATCGCGGTGATGAGCCCGTTCAGGCAGTCCAGCAGCAGGCCGGCGAACCAGTCGAGGATCTGGTTGAGCGCCCAGGCCATCGTCAGCCTCCGACGATTCCCTGGACGACCTCCAGCAGGACGGGCGCGAGCACGGCCAGGCCATAGCCGATCAGGGCGTTCTTCAGTGCGCCCTTGGCCTTGTCGACCTGGGCCGGGTCGCCGCCGGCGGTGGCCCAGTACACCCCGGCTAGGACCAGGAACAGGGTGGCGACGGCGGCCAGGATGCCCATCACCCAGGTCTGCAGGTTGGCGATGACGGTGGGCAGGTCGTTGGCGGCCAGGACGACCGGGCCGCCGGGGTCGGCGTAAGCGGCGGCGGGCACGGCCAGCATCCCGAGGACAGCCGCGGCGACCCGGGCGACGAGGCGAAGCGCGCGGGTCGTCATCGGTGCGTGGGAGAGGGCGGTGGTCAGGGCACGGGAACGTGCCAACAGCGGGCGGAACATGATGGCTGCACCTCCCGCCCCGGCTCGCGCCGGGGCGATTCGTCGAAACGGTGGGCGGATAGCCGCCGCCGGGCTCGGGAGACACACGTCGGCCGGGAACCGTGGTGAACCTCGGGAGGAGCTCGTCCTCCCGTTCGGGTTGGCGATGATCGATGAGGTGTCAGCGCATCAACGTGGCGCGGCACCCGAGGCACCCGGTCCCGTGCCGACCCGGCCTCCCGGCCCGGCGGCGGGCGGAATCAACCCCTTGCGTGACGCCGTGGTGGCGTCGGAGGAGTTCCGCACCCTCAAACCGGCGTTTGTGAGCTGTGGCGAACACCTGCCGATCCCACAGCGCTCCGACACGACCTCACAGACCTCTGACAGCCCTGGTCAGCGGCCTGTCCGACGATCATGCCGCTGGTGGCGGACCTCGCCGTCGGCGTCGGCGCCGGAATCTCACAGCTGCCGAATCAACACCCCGTCGGCGCCGCTGTCAGATCCCTGGGAGATCCGTTAGGCCCGCTTGGCAGCGGCCACGGCGGGTCTCCCCGTACCGGGGTTGGGCCGGTCGCAGCGGTGAGAAGTGGCAGGTTCGTCACACGCGCTCGCGGGCCCGACCAGATGGTCGGGCCCGCGACCGGAGAGCCTGCGGGATGGTCGGCGGTCAGGCGGCCGCCAGCGTCACCTGCGCCACAGGATGCCGTGCGCTGCCGCCGCGGGCGGCCCGGATGTGCTGCCGTCGCTCGGCCGCCGCGGCGAGGTCCTCCCGCACCCGCGGTGAGGTCACCTCGGTGAGCATCCCGGCGGCCAGCGCGTCGGCGATGCGGATGTCGATGCGCTCAACACGTCGCCGCAGCGTGTCGACCTCCAGGCCGAGGCGGGCGGCGATGGGTTCGATGGCCCGGTGGCCCAGCCGCACGTCGATGTAGGGCTGCTCATCGCACTCGTCGACGATGCCCAACTCGACCGCCCGGCGTACGAGGAGGTCCGGATGCCCGTAGGGCCGCTTCGGGGTGCGGGGGCCGGTGACGTGTTCGAGGTTGTCCACCGGCACGGCCTCGGCGCCGTCACGTTGCCGCAGCTCGTGGCCGGCCCGCCACGCCGCCATGCACAGCGCCGCGTACGGCGCCGGTTTGGCCAGGTCGACCCGGTCGCGTAGGGCGGCCAGGAAGCCGGTGAGGATCTCGGCGTCCAGGTCGTGGGCGTCGCCGGCCCAGCCGGTGTGCAGCCGGCCGGCGTAGCGGCGCAGCGCGGGCATCGCCAGGGCGACCGCGGCAATGACCCAGGCGGGCCCGTCGAGGCGGGCGCGGCGGATTAGCTCCCGCCACACCACGTCACGCACCGTGTAGGCGCGGGGATGTTCCAGCAGCCACTGCCGCAACGCCGGCAGCGCGATGACACCGCCGGGTAGACCGGTGTCATCGCCGACCTGGCCGGCCAGCGGATCGAGGTCCAGTGACAACGGGTCGGGGTCGCAGGTCAGGTCGGCGAACGCGGTGTCCACGGCGTCCAGAGGCGAGTCGGGCCAGTCGGTGGCGGAGGCGGTCATGTCACGAACTCCCATGTCAGAGACGAATGTCGATGACGGGCCGGAGCTGTAGAGCCGGCGCGCCTGACCGCCATTGCGCCACCCGGGTCTCACAGACCCCTGACGGCGCAGGCTGCGCAGGCATGGACACCGGGTCGACGGCCTCAGCCGCCCCGCGGCCACCGCTCACTGATGATCAACGTCGGCGTGCGTCATCGTTCTGACAAAGCCACGTTGACCTGCCCGTTGACACGAACGGAGACAGCGGAGGCGGCGGCGTCCGGCCGGTGAGGACGCGGCATCGCCGCGCGAGCCTGACGACGCCTCCCGGCTGGTCTCACAGCGCCTGACAGTGCCTCACGGCGCAACGTGTCAGACCGTGACCGGCTGGACGGCCCGCCAGTTGTCGGCGTCCACCGGGCACCGCCCCGTCGGGGTGCCGGCTGACAGCGTCTGTCCGGCAGGCCACGACGGCCTAACAGGCCGCCGTCCGAATGACAGACCCGGAGCCGGTGCGCTCGGTGACACCGCTGCCGTCGGGGAAAGCCGGACAGCGGTCTGACAATGCCGGCCAGCGCCCTGTGTCATCGGCGTGCGTCGTTGTCATGGTCGGGGTGGTCGTGACCCTGGGTGTCTGACAGAGCTGGGTTGATTGTGGGCTCTGACAGTCTCCTGACGCTGATTCGGTCCTGTGGGGCCGGCGTCTGCGAGGGCGTCCCGAGCGGCCGGGTCAGCCATGCGGACGGGAACCTGCTGTCAGACATTCGTGAGATCACCGTGAGATCGGCAGGTGTTGGCCACAGCTCACAAACACCGGTTTGAGGGTGTCAGCGCACCACGGCGCGGCGCGGAGCCGACACCACATGAGCGAGCACACGCCGCATCATCACAACCCGCATCCCGATCCCACCGTCGACACCGGCCCTTGGGCCGAGGTCGACCCGACACCGACCGACCTGGTCGCCGGCGACCCGCCGGTACCGCTCACTGTCTGGCGCACCGCCCGCACCCCGGGAGACGCTGGACGCAGCATCGGCACCCGACTGGCCGGCCGCCTCATCAGCGCCTACAGCCGCCCCGGCGAGGCGGTCGTCGACCTCACCACCGACCACGCCCTCATCCAGGCCTGCGCGGCCGGGGCGCGCCGCCACCATCCGGCGTGGTTCACCGACGCGTCCAGCCTGATCATCGGCCCGGCCACTGCGGTCCCGCCCGCCGGCACCACCGGCGGCGCGGAACCGGGCGAGGAGGATGGCCTGCCCGAGATGGGCGCCTGGTTCGGTGACGATCTCACCGACCCGCAGCTGCACTCACCGGCCGACACGGTAGCCGACCTGCCACCCGGCGGCTCCCTGCAGGCAGCGACCAGTCTCGTGGTCGCCTGCTGGCCCCTGCACGGCAGCGCCGCCGCCAACCGGGTGCGGCTGGCGTGGCTGCTTGCCGCCTGCGCCGCGTTGCTGCAACCGGGCGGCTGCCTGATCCTCGTCGTCACCGTCCCGGCCGGCACCACCGCCGGCCCGGAGGACTTCTCCGGCGTGGTCCAGGCCGCCGCCGGCGTCGGACTGGGCTACCTGCAGCACCTCGTCGCCGTCACCGCCGACACCGACGGGGACGCGTTCGTCTACCACGTCACCGACGAGGAACTGCTCACCCTCACCACCGCCGTCGACCAGCGGTGGCAGGTGGCGCACCTGCGTGTCCACGCGGACCTGATGGTGTTCAGCCAGGTCCAGAGCCAGCGCCACGCCCCGTCTCGACGGGGCGGGCGCGAGGGAGGTGGTCGCCGTGGCTAAGCACCGCGCAGACGCCGCAACGGCCGAGCCCGACGAGCAGAGGACAGCGACTGCCGCCACGAGCATCGACCCGGTCGGACGCCATCGGGCTGCTCCCGGCCCGGAGGGCCTGTCGGTGTGGGCGACCGCGCAGGCCACCGGACCGGTCCAGCGCCGAGGCCGGTACGTACGCGAGTCCGTGCAGCACCCGGCGCGGATGCTCCCGGCGATCGCCGCGCACGCCGTCACCGCCTACACCACACCCGGGGATCTGGTGCTCGACCCGATGTGTGGGATCGGCACCACCCTGGTCGAGGCGATCCACGCCGGCCGGGACGCGATCGGGGTGGAGTACGAGTCACGGTGGTCCGACATCGCCGACGCCAACATCAAGCACGCCCACACCCAGGGCGCGACCGGCCGGGCAGGCGTCATCCGCGGCGACGCCACCAGCCTCCTGTCGCTGGTGCCGGCGGCCCTGACCGGCCAGGTCGCCCTCGTCGTGACCTCGCCGCCGTACGGGCCGACCGTGCACGGCTTGGTCCGGCCCGGCGCCGACGGCGTGGCCAAGTTCGACAACGCCTACAACGACGGCACCGACCGCGGGAACCTCGCCTACCGCGACCTCACCGGACTCGCCGACGGGTTCGCCCAGATCCTCGTCGGCTGCCACACCCTCCTCCGCCCCGGTGGAGTCGTCGTGGTCACCGCCCGGCCGTGGCGGAAGCACGGCGAACTGGTCGATCTCCCGTCGGCCGTCATCGGCGCGGGCATCCGGGCCGGCCTCACCCCCGTCGACCGGTGCGTGGCGCTGCTCGCCGCCGTTCGCGACGGCGGGCTCGTCGCCCGGCCGTCGTTCTTTCAACTCCAAGCCGTACGCAAGGCACGGGCGGCCGGCACCCCCATGCACCTGATCGCGCACGAAGACGTCCTCGTGTTCATTAAGGGCCAGAAGTCCTGAAGTCCAGGCGGACCTAAGTGTTCGCGCGGCGAATCCGGGTAGCCGGTGGGCTCATCATGTCATCGGCGCACCCGGGCGCGCACCCACCTGAGAGGTCGGTGAAGTGCGTTGAGCTCGGAGGTGCACAGTGGATGGGCGAACTCCTTTGATCGGACGGGCTACGCTCACGCTCACTCGAAATCGATGGGGGCGCTCGTGGCCAAGTGGGCCGACTATCAAGTCATGACGACCATCGCCAAGAAGATCGGCGGACCGCGCGCGCTTATCCTCGCGGTTGCCGCCGGAGGTGCTCTCGCCTACAAGGGTGGCGAGGTTGGCGTAAAGGCCGTCGTCAGGACAAGTAGGTCCATAAGGCGAACGCTCGACGCGCGCGCCGAAGCCGCAGCCAAGTCGCGGGTTTACCGCGTCGTCGAGGCCGCCGACGCCGGCGGGGGCCTGACGCTCCGGACCGGCGACGAGTTCCGTGTGCTTGCTCGCGACGACGACGCGATCCTCATCGAGGTCGTGAGCAGTACGCAGAATCCGTGGTACGTGTCGGACGCGCTGCTCGCCGCCATCTCGGACTTCACGCTCTAAGGCGAGCAAGCCCTAGTTGGGAAAGAGCTCGTCGCGTGGGCAGTGGCACGAGATTGTCGAGCGGGCGACTGTTACCGGCGATGGTGATCCGTCGCTTGGCGAGATCGGCGTAGTCGAGGTGCAGTGTGCGGATCTGGCCCGGTCCCGCGGCGTGGAAGGCCGCTAGGACCAGGCAGAGCCTGGCCACTGCTTACCGGGCATCAGGGCGGTGCTGCCCCCAGTGCTTCTCGATCCAGGCCACTTGTCCGCGGTCCAGCTTTGTCGCAAGCGGCCGGCCATGCAGAGGTGCGTAGCCCGGATACGTGAGCAGTTCCTCCCGCAGGCTGATAGTCAGGGTGTGCGGGTCCACGGCAATATCGCCTTGATCAAAGAGCCGGTGGACATCCCGTCTCAGCAGCAGACCGCCGTCGTCGTGGTGCTGGCCAACCGCTGCATAGCTGTACAGATGCGCCGCTTCGAGTGCTGCGACGGGACCGGGCCCGGTGAAGGCACATACGGGCCCCTGCGTCGCGAGCAGGCGTTCCCTGAACCCGCCCTGCCCGACGCGAACGCGCACCCTTGCCTGGCGGTGCCCACCCGGACGCGATTGCACCCATGGGGTCGCCTCGTCGAGGAATGCCACGCCCCGCGCCTTGCCAACGGTGCGCAGTTCGTCAGTAAATGCGTCCCAACGCAGCGGCCGCATGCTGAGCTGCGACTTGGGGGAAACACATAGGCTGCGCAGGGTTTGCCCGTCGAGGCAGCGTCCGAGATCAACCCAGTTGGCGTCATGACGCGACCTGAAGGTTTCAACACGTTCAACGCGCGTCGAAGCGACGTCGAAGGTGTCAGAGCACGGGAAACACCTGAACCGGGGCGATTCACGTTTGCGTCTCTTGATGTTCGCCCCGTTGCAGTAAGGGCACCGGTAGAGGATCTTCTCTGCCCAGCCCGTCTCGATCTCCTCGATTACGGAGGCGCCAATGACCGCTTCCTTGTCCCAGAGGACGATCCGATCGCCGATAGCTACGGTCCGGGCGTTCGGAACGGTGTCGTCCCAGCTGTAGTGAACGTCGGGGTCGTCGTCGTAGCCGTCATTGCCCCCATGCTGTCGATCCGTACCGACAGCCAGCATCAGCCACGCCTTCGGCGGACCATCAGCCATGGTCACGGTTCGCCTCCCCTTCGCGTCCACCGGGAAGCAACGTAGCGGGTGAGTGCGACACCATGAAGAGCGCTAGGCAGTGTCTTCAAAGGATCATGGTGTCGGATGATGTAGGGCGTGGGTCGTCGCTATGAGTTGTCTGACGTTGAGTGGGATGCGTTGTCGCGGTATCTGCCGTCGGTGGTGACTGGTGGTCGGC
>NZ_JBDPLX010000020.1:0-128069 GCF_039871815.1 Micromonospora sp. B9E7 | reverse complement strand
TCCCCTTGTTCAGACCGGTCTCAGCAACCTCCTGAACGAGTCAAGATCCACGGCGCGCCGCACTCTTTGTGCGCAACGCCCTTATGAACAACCCACAGCAACCCGCTAATTGGCACACCTGTTCTAGAATTTGCCTGTGATCGATGAGTTGGTGCAGGCGGAGAGTGCGGTCGCGAGCTGCGCCGACGCCGCCGCCTGGGCTCTCTCCGAGCACGATCTGATCGCAGCGCTCGACGCCACGCACCGGTTACAGCAGCGGCTGGCGGCGGTGCAGTTGGCGGTCGTGCGTGAGCTGGACGGTCGGGGCACCGCGGTCGCGCAGGGGGCGTCCTCGACGACGGTGTGGCTGCGTCATCGCCTGCGGCTCGACGTCGCTGCCGCGCGTCGGCTGGTCAGCCTCGCGGCCTCGGTCGACGTCGCTCCACCCGCGGTGCGGGAGGCGTTGGCGGGCGGGGCGGTCAGTGTGGAGCAGGCTCGCGTCATCGCCGACACGGCCGCCACGGTGTCGGCGTCGGCGGGCGCCGAGGTGGCCGACAAGGCGGTCGGTGTGCTGGTCGAGTGGGCGGCGCAGTTCGACCCCAGCCTGCTGCGTCGGATGGGCGCCCGGATTCTCGACCACGTCGCTCCCGACCTCGCCGATGCCGCCGCCGCGGCGGCCCTGGCCGCCGAGGCCGCCCGGGCAACCCGCGACCGGCACGTCACCATCTCCGAACAGGCCGGCGGGCGGCTCCGGCTCAACGGCATCCTCGACGCGGAGGCCGCCGCGTTGCTACGCGCCGCCATCGACCCGCTGAGCGCACCCGCCGGCCCTGACGACGTTCGCTGCGCCGGCCAGCGTCGCCACGACGCACTCGCCGACGTGTGCCGGCTCGCCCTGCGCACCGGTGAGCTGCCCGAGAGCGGTGGCGATCCGGCCCAGATCGTCGTCACCACCGGCTACGACGGGCTGACGCGGCAGCTCTCCGCCGGCGCGCTCGACATCGGCCTCCAGCTCACCCCCGACACCGTGCGGCGGTTGGCCTGCGACGCCGCCATCCTGCCCGCCGTCCTCGGCGGCGCGGGCCAGGTCCTCGACGTGGGTCGGCAACGGCGTCTCGTCACCGGTGCGCTGCGCCGGGCTCTCGTGCTGCGCGACGGCGGTTGCGCGTTCCCGGGCTGCGACCGTCCACCGCGCTGGTGCGCTGCCCACCACATCCGGCACTGGGCCGACGGCGGCACCACCAACCTCCACAACGCCGTGCTGCTCTGCGGTCATCACCACCGGCACGTCCACCAGGCCGACTGGGTCGTCCGGCTCGGCGACGACGGGCACCCCGAGTTCGTGCCACCAGCCTGGCTCGACCCCGAGCAACTGCCGCGCCGCAACCACTACCACCGACGAACGTAGGCCGACCGGCCACCGCTCCGGTCACCTGCTGTTCGGGCGGGGTGCGACGTGACAACTGCGGCGAGCCGCCAGGCAGACCGTCCACAGCAGACCGCCGCGCTTGCGCAGACCGACTCTGTGACCGCCATCGTGCAGGGGGCAAACGCCGCTTCAGCAACTGGTCGGTCGTCTCCAGGGCCGTCGTTCCCGCCTGCTCAACTGTGGGGCGGGCACCTCGAAGTGGTCGCGCCGGGCGGTCAGCCGCATGCGGAAACCCATCCAAAAGCAGAGCCAGCCAGGACCGCGAAGAAGGCCGCCGCACCGACGTCGAGACGCGCCTGGCGGCAGTCGAGCAGCCGAGAGCGGCAGCCCGGCCAGGCTCGGTTCGGACATCCCCTTCGGCCCGGACATCTCCTCGGCCCGGACAGGGCCACCACCAGGCACAGCAGGAGCAGCCGTCCGATCCGGCGATCGGTGCTGTCGAAGAAGACCGGGTCCCTGCTTTCCGCCCGATCGGGTCGACGGTCATGCGCAACCTCCTCCCGTCGCCGTAGCGGCGGCTCAGGTGCGCGCTTCCGGCCGGGGCCAATGTGGATCATCTCGTACTAGTCTCTGCCGCATGGCCTTGCGACCGGACGAGTTCTACGACCACGCGCTCGCCACTGCGGACGGCGAGCTCCGGCTTCCGTTGGCCCGCATGACAGGGTGGGACATCAGCCCGTTCGAACCGGACGGACTTCGGGTGTCGCCGTTGCGGCCGCCGGTGCTGCCGGAGCCGGCCCGGCACGGCGAGGACCCGTCGGACTGCGGTGCCTGCCGTGACCAGGACGAGGGGATCTGGTTCAACGAGCGCTGGCGGCTGGTCCGGATCAAGGGCGTGGGCGTCCCGCTGGTGCTCATGCTGTTGCCGCGTGAGCACCACGACATGGAGGATCTGCCCGACGAACTGGCCGCCGAACTGGGGTTGTTGAGCACCCGGATCGCGCGCCACGTGCAGGCGCTGCCGCACATCTCGCGGGCCCACGTCTACCGCTTCGGGGATGGTGGCGCACACCTGCACATCTGGTTCTTCGCCCGGCCGGAGGGGCAGGCCCAGTTGTTCGGGTCGTGGCTGGTCGTCTGGGACGACCTGCTGCCGGAGTACCCGGCGGACGTGGCCGACGCCGACGCCGACGTCGTGGTGGACGCGCTGGTCGAGTCCCACGGTGGTCACCGACTGTCGGACCCGGGGGATAGCGTGCCGGCATGACGAGCGCCGAGCTGGCTGAGTTGGTCGTGGCGGATGCCGACGCGTTGCGCACCTGGTTGTCGGCCAACCACGCCTCGTCGCCCGGGGTCTGGCTCGCCCTGACCAAGAAGGGCGGCACGGTCACGACGCTGACCTGGCAGCAGGCGGTCGACGAGGCATTGTGTTTCGGCTGGATCGACGGGCGGGCCCGCAAACGGGACGAGGGGTCCTCGTGGATCCGGTTCACCCCGCGCCGGCCGCGTAGTGCCTGGTCGCAACGGAACGTGGCGAACGTGGCCCGGCTGGAGGAGCAGGGGCGGATGCTGCCGGCGGGGCGTGCCGTGGTGGAGGCGGCGAAGGCGGACGGTCGGTGGGCGGCGGCCTACGCCCCACCGTCGGAGGCCGAGGTGCCGGCCGACCTCCTCGCCGCCATCGCCGCCGAGCCCGCCGCGCAGGCCATGCTCGACGTGCTCACCAAGACCAACCGGTTCGCCCTCATCCACCGCCTCAACGCGGTGAAACGGGTGGAGACCCGCGAGCGGAAGATCGTCGAGTTCGTCGCCATGCTGGCCCGGCACGAGACGATCTACCCGCAGAAGGCGAGACCGTTGCCGGCGGGTGACGTCGTCGCGCCCGGAGGTGGCAGGGAACAGACCGATTGACTTTCGATAGGTAACGAGCGAAACTCGATGCATGGTTACAGAGCATCGAGCGGTCGCCGCTCTCAGAGTCTTTCTCGTGGTGCTGTTCGGGGTCCTGGTCGTGTTCCAGACCCTCTCGCTGCCCGGTCAGTTCGCGTACATGGCTGAGCAGTCGCCGCAGGACGCACACCTGCGCTGGCCGGCGACCGCCGTGACGGTGTTCTGGGTGCTGTGCGTCCAGGTGGTCATCGTCGCGACGTGGCAGTTGCTCAGCCTGGTGAAGAACGACCGCATCTTCACCGAGGCGTCCCTCAAGTGGGTGGACGCCATCGTCTGGGCCATCGCCGCCGCCTGGGTGGTCCTCGTGGGGGTTTTCCTCTGGGTCGGCTTCAACGCGGACGACCCGGGAGTACCCCTCCTGCTGTTCCTGCTGACGGTGGGCGTCACCGTGCTGGGGCTCCTCATGGTGGTGATGCGTGCGCTGCTGCGGCAGGCCACCACGCTGCGCAGCGACATGGAAGCGGTGATCTGATGCCCATCGTCGTCCGCATCGACGTCGAGTTGGCCAAGCGCAAGATGAGCGTCGGTGAGTTCGCCGAGCGCGTCGGGCTCACGCCGGCCAACGTGGCGGTGCTCAAGAACGGCCGTGCCAAGGCCGTCCGTTTCAGCACCCTGGAAGCGATGTGCCGGGTGCTCGACTGCCAGCCCGGAGACCTGCTCGAGTGGGTGGAGGAGGAAACCCCATGAGGTACGTCCTGACCGTCGTCGCCATCCTCGGGGTCGCGCTCGGCATCGCCGGCATCGTGCTCGGAGGGGCCGACGACTCCCCGGGCTTGCAGCTCATCGGCGTCGTGCTGGTGATCGGCGCGGTGGTGTTCGGCATCCGCAACCGTCGACGCGGCAGTTAGCCGCCCGGCTTCGGCCGACTCCTCCCGCAATAACGATCATGTAACGGGCGCGAACCTTTCCCGGTAGGTGGCCTGTCTAGATGGTCGTCGGCCCACCAGGGCCAGGGGAGGCGTCGGATGAAGCTGGTGTGGAGGCGGGCCCGCGAGGCGCGAGGGTTGCTGGTGGCCGCGGTGATCGCCGCCCTCGTCGCCGTCGCGTTGGTCACCGGGCTGTCCGACTACAACCGCCGGGCGGTGGACGCCGGGCAGCGAGCCCTGGTCGCCGCCTCGCCGGCGGAGGAGCGCGGACTCCTGGTCAGTGGCTCCGGTGGACGTGACGCGGCCGAGTTCGCCAACCGGGACAAGGCGGTCCGCGCGGAGTTCGCCGACGGGCTCGCCGGCGCCCCGGTCATCGTCGCCGCCGCCCGGTACGGCACCGGCCGGGAGCTGACCGGCGACCTCGGGCAGGTCCTCCGTCCGGACGACGAGCCGATCTTCGCGAACCTGGCCACGCTGGAGGACCTCGCCGGCCACGCGGAGTTGACCGCCGGAGCCTGGCCCCGCCCCGGCGCGAACCCCGTCGAGGTGAGCCTGCCGGAGCGGGTTGCCGGAGCGCTGGGCCTCACCGTCGGCGAACGCGTCCCGGTGCGCGACCGTGCCACCGAACGACGCGCTGAACTGGTGCTCGCCGGCACCTGGCGGCCCCGCGACCCGACCGACGCGTACTGGCTGCTGGCCCCGGGGGTGGGAGCGGGCAGCGCCGGTTCCGGCACCTCGTACGGGCCGTTCACGCTCGACCCGGCCGACTTCGCGGCTACCTTCCCGGGCTCGGTGTCGGCGTCCTGGCTGGCCCAACCGGACCTCGGCGGCGTCGACACCGCCGACCTGCCCGCCGTGCGGAAAGCCCTGGCCGAGGCGACCTCGGCCGTGCCCGAGGCCGCTCAGCTCGGCAGCTCCGGGCAGGCGGTAACCAAGATGGAGACGCTGCTGGACCGGATCGCCCGCGCGGACCTGGTGGGTCGTTCCTCGCTGGCGACGCCGCTGTTGCTGATCCTGGTGCTCGGTGGGTACGCGTTGGTGCTGGTCGCCGCGCTCCTGCACGAGGACCGCCGCCCGCAGACCGCGCTGCTGCGTGCCCGCGGCGCCGCCCGCCGGCAGTTGGCCGGCCTGGCCGCCCGGGAGGCGACCCTGGTGGTCGCCCCGGCCGCCGTGCTCGGTCCGCTGATCGCCGGTGAGGCGCTGCGGTACATCCGACCCGGCGGGTCGGCGTCCCTCTCCACCGCCGGCGGCAACACCACCCTGGTCTGGGCGGCAGCGGCGGCCACCGCAGCCGGCTGCCTCGTCGCCATGGTCCTCCCGACGCTGCGCGGCGCCGGCACGTACGTGGCCGACATGGCGGCCCGATCCCGGCCGAACCGGTCGGCGAGCGTCCAACGCGCAAGCGTCGACCTGGTGCTCGTGGCGCTCGCCGTGCTCGCCTGGGTGCAGCTTCGTCGGTACGCCTCGCCGCTGGCCGGCTCGGGCGGCCAACTCGGGCTCGACCCGCTGCTGGTCGCCGCTCCGACGCTCGGCGTGCTGGCCGGTGCGGTGCTGGCGCTGCGGGTGCTTCCGCCGCTCACCCGGTTCGCGGAGCGGTTCGTCGACCGACGTCCGTGGACCGCCACCATGTTCGGCATGTGGCAGGCCGGCCGGCGTCCGCACGCCGGCCCGGTGCTGCTGCTGGCCCTGGCCGTCGGGGGCAGCACCCTGGCCTGGTCCCTGGTCAGCACCGGGGAGCGATCCCAGGTCGAGCAGGCCGGGCACACGGTCGGCGCGGACCTCCGGGTGACCGAACGGGCCGGGGCCGCCCCGCCGACCCGGGCCGGTCAACTCGCCGCGCTGCCGGGCGTCGACCGGGTGCTGCCGGCGTGGCGGGACGAGATCCGGGTCGGACGGGAGGACCTGTCGGCGACCGTGATCGGTGTCGACCCGGCCAGCGCCTCCGGGGTCGTCCGTCTCGCCGACCGGCTGGGCGACGGACCCGCGTCGGAGCAGTACGGGCGGATGGTCGGGGCGCGGGGGGTTCCCGCTGGCGTCGAGTTGCCCGCCGATGCTCGTTCGATAACCGGCACGGTCCGTACCCCGGTGAGCAACGCCAGCCGTTCGCTGCGGGTCGCGGTGACGCTGCTGGTCACCAGCTCCGACGGGCTCGCCCTGCGGTTGCCGGCGGCCGAAGCCGGCAGCGACGGCCGGGCCACCCGGTTCACCGTGCGACTGCCCGACGTGGGCGAGGCGCGACTGCGGCTGGCCGGGTTCGAAGCCGACGGCGGACTGGCTGCCGGCAACTCCTACCGACTTCAGGTGGACGGCTTGTCGGTGGTCACCGCCGACGGCACGACCCGGCCCGCCGACCTGAGCGGCGACTGGATGATGACGGCACCCGGCGAGAAACCCACGTCGGTACGGTCCACCGCCACGGGTTTCGACGTGGCCCACGCGGTGGACGTGATCCCCGGCGGGCAGTTCGCGTACCAGCCGCCGACCCGGTTCACCGTCGTGCCCGGTGGGGAGAGCAAGCCCGTTCCCGTGCTGATGACCCCCGGTGTCCGCGAGGCGCTGAGCCTGCACGTCGGCGACACCGTCGACCTGACGCTCTCCGGGGCGACGCTGCCGGTGCGTCTGGTCGGTGAGCTGAGCGCCGTGCCGGCGACCCTGGGGGAGGGCGTGTTGCTGGACCTGCCCACGGCCGTCGACACGCTGATCCGGGGCAGTGGCACGGTGCGACCCGTACCCGAGTGGTGGGTCGGCGCCGCCGACGCGACCGCTGCCGCCCGGGCGGCCGGTGAACTGCCCGGAGTCACCGTGCTCAACCGGGAAGCGGTGTACGAGGCTGCCGCCGCCGACCCGTACTGGCAGGGCTCGCGTACCGGGATGCTCGCCGCGGCGCTCGGCGCGGTGCTACTCGCCCTCGTCGGCCTGATGGTGGACGTCTGGGCCACCGCCCGGCGGCGGCTCGGCGAGTTCGCGGTGCTGCACACCCTCGGCGCGACGCCCCGGCTGATGGCCCGGGCGCTGCTGGCCGAACAGACCTTCCTCGCCGGCATCGGCGTGGGGGTCGGGCTGCTCCTCGGTGCCGCGGTCGGCGCGACCATGGCACCACTGGTCATCCTCACCCCGGCCGCCGGTCGACCGATCCCCCCGGCGACGTTCGCGTTGCCCTGGGTTCCGATCGGACTGACCGCGGTCGGTCTGCTGCTGGCGGCGCTCGCCTTCAGCGCGTTCATCGCCACCGGCATCCGTCAGCGGGTGGCGGCGGTGCAGCTGCGAATCGGGGGAGAACGATGAGCGTCGGCGCGGCCGTCCGGCGGGTCCGGACGTACGGCGGGCAGTTCCTGCTGCTGGCGGTGCTGACCCTGGTGGTCACGCTGCTGATCAGCGGAGTGCCCCGGTTGGTCAACCGGCTCGCCGAACAGGGACTGCGGGCGCAGTTGAACAGCGAGGCGGCCGCCCGCCGGGACATCTCGTACACCACCGGCATGGGGACCGCGACGTTCAGGAACACGGCCATGGGTGACGCGATCGAACGGTTCGACGCCCTGGCCGCCGATCTGCCGCCGCAGGTGCGTTCGGCGGTGACCGAGCGGTGGTACACCGTCGAGACCCCACCGGCCCGTGTGGTCGGGCCGGACCTCAAGGCCCGCAACCTGCTGGTCGACCTGGGCCTACGGGCCGTACCCGACGTCCAGGGCGCCAGCACCCTCGTCGAGGGGACGTGGCCGAGCGAGACGTACGTGCCGGACCGGCCGATCGAGGTGGCGCTCGACGTCGACGTGGCCCGCAAGCTCAACCTGCGCGCCGGCAGCCAACTGCGCATCGGTAACACCGACGACAAGGGCAGACTCGTCGACGGTGCCCCGCTGGTGGTGAGCGGGCTGTTCCGCCCCGTCGACCGCGCGAACGGCATCTGGGACGGGCTGCCACAGCTGCTGCGGGTCATCGAACCGCGCGGCGACGGGGAGCCGTTCACCATCGTCGGTGTGGTCGCCCAGTCGCCGCTGAACAAGCGGGCCGCTGCCGGCTGGCCGATCCAGTCCACCTGGCGGTACCGGCTCGGCGTCGACACCATCGACGCACGCCACCTGGACCAGATGATCGACGGCCTGCAGGAACTGCAACGCCGCAAGCCGGCGGATCTCACGGTGACGTTGGGCGTCGACGTTCCGATGCGCGCGTTCGCCGTACAGGTCAACGCTGCCCGGACCCTGCTCGCGGTGATCGCGGCCGGCGTCCTGGCGACGCTGGCGGGGCTCATCGTGCTCGCCGCCGGCCTCGCCATCCGACGGCGCCGCTCCGAGTTCGTGCTGCTGCGAGCCCGTGGTGGCGCGGCCACCGCCGGCGCCCGCCGCAGCCTCGCGGAATCGGTGCTGGTGGTGCCCATCGCCGCCGCGCTCGGCTGGTGGCTGGGCACCCTGTTCCCCGGGGACCCGGACCCCACCACGCCGTACGTCATCGGGGCGACGGTGCTGGTCACGCTCGCACTGCCGCTGGCGACGCTGGCCGTACCGGCCGGCGGGGCGGCCCGCCGGGACCTGATCCGGGTGCGCCCGTCGGCCCGTCGGCTCACCGTCGAGGTTTCCCTGCTGCTGCTGGCCGGGCTCGCCGCGGTGCTGCTGCGCCGACGTGGCCTCACCCTGGGTGAGGTGGACCCGCTGTTGGTGTCGGTACCGGTGCTACTCGCGATCGCCGCGGCGGTGCTCGCGCTGCGGGCGTACCCCTGGCCGTTGTTGCTGGTCAGCCGGCTTGCCGCGCGGACCAGGGGCAGCGTCGCCTTCCTCGGCACCGCGCGGGCCGGGCGCGCGGCGGTCGCCGCCCCGCTGGTCGTCGTGGTGCTGGCGATCGGCACCGCCGCGTTCTGCGCGGTCGTGGCCGCCGGAGTCGACGCGAGCCGGGACCGGGCCGCCGCGCAGATCGTGCCCGCCGACGCGGTGATCCGCGGGGAGCGCTTCGCCCCCGACACGATCGACGAACTGGGTCGCCTGCCCGGGGTCCGGGCCGTCAGCCGGGTCGTGTACCAGGAGGACGAGCGGCTGGCGTCCGACGAGGTCGGCACTGACGCGCGGCTCTTCGCGACGGACGTGCTGCTGGTCGACGGTTCGGGACTGGACACGGTGGCCCGCGAATCCGAGGTGGACCTGCCGGTGCCGGACGCGCTGCGCACCGCTCGACCCGGCCCGGGGCCGCTGCCCGCGATCGTCTCACCGGCGGTCGCCGCCGACCTGGCCAAGGCCGGGCTGAGCGACTCCGCCTTCATCTCGGTGCAGGGGCAACGGTACGGGTTCCGGGTGGCCGGCACCGAGGACGACTTTCCGCTGGTGCCGGCAGACGCCAGCCGCTTCGTGATCCTGCCCTGGCAGGCACTCCCGGAGCGGACCACCACACCCGCGCCGTCCAGCCTGCTGATCGCCGGCGACCCGCTGGACGCGGAGGCGCTGCGCCGAGCCGGCGACCAGGGGCAGGAGCGCTATCAGAGCGGCGGAGCGGTCACCGGTCGGGAACGGCCGATCGGGGTGACCGTCGACACCCGGACGGACGTCCGCCGGGATCTCGGTAACGGCGGGGCGAACGGGATGCTGGCGTTCGGGTTCGTGGCCGGCGCCGTGGGCGGCAGTGTGCTCGGGTTGCTCGCCATCGCGTTCACCGTGCTCGCCGGTGCGCGTGCCCGGGGCCAGGTGCTGTCCCGGCTGCGTACCCTCGGCCTGTCCCGCCGACAGTGGCGAGGGCTGCTGCTGGTCGAGTTGACCCCGCTGGTCGCGGTGTCGGTGCTGACCGGTGCGCTGGTCGGTGCGGTGCTGCCCCTGCTGCTCAACCCGGTGCTCGGCCTGTCCGCGTTCACCAGTGGTGTGCCGGTCCAGGTGGCCTTCGAGCCCAGTCTGGTCGCCGCGGTGCTCGCGCTCGGGGCGGTCGCCCTCGGCTTCGCGGTCGCCGTCGAGGCCCTGAACAACCGCCGGTTGCGCCTCGGTGAGGTGCTTCGGCTCGGAGAGGAGAGCTGAGATGACCGCTACCGCCCAGACTCCACTGGTGCCGGACCTGGCCGCCCTGCAACAGCGGGCCGCGCAACGCGCCGCCGACCGGGCCGGCGGGCAGGACCGCCTGCGCGGGCACATCGTCTGCGACGGCCTGGTGCGCATCTTCAAGACCGAGGGGGTGGAGGTGGTCGCCCTGCAGGGGCTCGACCTGGTCATCGACCGGGGTGAGCTGGTGGCGATCGTCGGTGCGTCCGGCTCGGGCAAGTCGACCCTGCTCAACATCCTCTCCGGTCTGGACACGCCGACCGCCGGCATCGCCCGGGTGGCCGACTACGACCTGCTCTCACTGTCCGCCAAGCGGCGGCTGAGCTACCGGCGGGAGCTGGTCGGGTTCGTCTGGCAGCAGACCGGTCGCAACCTGCTGCCGTACCTCAACGCGCGGGAGAACGTCGAGCTGCCGATGGAGCTGGCCGGCAAACTCGGTCGCAGGGCGCGCCGGCAGCGGGCCCGGGAACTGCTCGACATGGTCGGCGTCGGCTACTGCGCCGACCGGCGGCCGGGGCAGCTCAGCGGCGGCGAACAGCAGCGGGTCGCGGTCGCGGTGGCCGTGGCCAACGACCCGGAGGTGCTCTTCGCCGACGAGCCGACAGGTGAGCTCGACGAGGCGACCGGCGCGGACGTCTTCGCGGCGCTGCGCACCATCAACGCCGAGTTGGGCGTGACCATCGTGGTCGTCACCCACGACCACGCCGTGGCCACGCAGGTCCGCCGGACCGTCGCGATCCGCGACGGCCGGACCGCCTCCGAGGTACGCCGGACCGCTCGGATCGGCGCGGACGGCAACACCGAGCTGGTCAGCGAGGAGTACGCGGTGCTGGACCGCAACGGCCGGATGCAGCTACCGGCGGCGTTCGTCGACGCGCTCTCGCTGAAGGAACGGGTCCGGCTCGACCTGGAGCCCGACCATGTGCAGGTACGGCCCGGTGAACGGGCCACGGACGAGCGGGGAGCACGGGCATGAGCCGTCGGGACATGGTGGTGACCGGCGCGGCCGGTTTCGGTGGTGTGCCCTCGGAACACCCCGGTGAGGTGGTCCGGGTCAGTGGGGTAAGCCGGACCTTCGGCCGGGGCGAGCACGCCGTGCACGCGGTGCGGGACGTCTCGTTCACGGCCAACCGTGGCGAGCTGGTCGCCGTCCGGGGCCGGTCCGGGGCCGGCAAGACCACCCTGCTGAACATGGTCGGCGGGCTGGACCGACCGGACAGCGGTCAGGTGGTGGTGGCCGGGCACGACGTCACCTCGGCCGGCGAGGCGGAGCTGTTGCGGCTGCGCCGGGGCACCGTCGGGTTCGTGTTCCAGACCTTCGGGCTGGTGCCGATCCTCTCCGCCGCCGAGAACGTGGGTGTGCCGCTGCGGCTGGCGCAGGTGCCGGCGGCCGAGCGGGAAGAGCGGGTCGCGGTGTTGCTGGAGCTGGTCGGCCTGGGCGGGCACGCGGCACAACGCCCGTACGAGCTGTCCGGTGGGCAGCAGCAGCGGGTCGCGGTGGCCCGCGCGTTGGCCAACGAGCCGGACCTGCTCATCGCCGACGAGCCGACCGGCCAGCTCGACTCGGAGACCGGACGGTCCATCATGGACCTGCTGCGCGCGGTGGTACACGCCCGGGGCATGACGGCGTTGGTCGCCACGCACGACCCGGCCCTGATCGACCTCGCCGACCGGGTCCTCGTGCTGCGCGACGGCCGGCTGGTCGACGGCTGACGGCTGGCCTGGTCAGAGCGCCAGCTTCATGCCCTCGTGGCTGGCCACGAAGCCGAGGCCCAGGTAGAAGCGGTGCGCGTCCGCGCGGGTCTTGTCGGTGGTCAGCTGCACCAGGGCGCAGCCGCGCTGCCGGGCCTGGTCGATCGCCCAGGTCATCAGGTCCCGGCCCAGCCCCTGGCCGCGACGATCGGAGCGGACCCGAACCGACTCGATCAGCGACCGCTCGCTGCCGTGCCGACCGAGGCCCGGGATGTAGGTGATCTGCAGGCAGCCGACCAGCTCACCGTTCTGCTCGGCCACGATGAGCTGGTTGCGCGGGTCCGCGCTGATGTCCGCGAACGCCTTCTCGTAGGCCTCGTCGACCTCGGTGAAATCACGGGCCTTGCCCAGGACGTCGTCGGCGAGCAGGGCGATGACGGCGGGCAGGTCGGCCCGGACCGCCTCGCGGAAGATCACATCGGTCATGTCGGTGAGCCTGGCACAGCGACATGGGCGGATGGGCCGGTGCCCGTTGCTCCTGGAGGGCAGCATGGGCGGCATGGAGAGTCTGCTGCTGCCGTTCCGCTGGATCTACCGGGCGTTGGTGTGGTTCGCGAACTCACCCCGCACGCTGATCACCTCGTACCTGCTGATGATCGTGGTGGCCGGGGTCATCTACGGCGAGGTCGAGCAGCGCAACCCCGCCGACGCGGTCTGGTGGGCGGTGGTGACCGCGTCCACCGTCGGGTACGGCGACATCTCACCGACCAGCTGGGCGGGGCGCGTGCTCGCCGCGCTGCTGATCTCGACCATGGTGCTGCTGGTCATTCCGCTGATCACCGCGCACTTCGCCAGCCGGCTCATCGTCGACGACGACGCCTTCGAGCACGAGGAGCAGGAACAGCTCAAGGCCGACGTGCGCCGGATGCGGGCGCTGCTGGAGGAGCTGGCCACCCGGCACGGCATCGAGCTGCCGCCGCTGCCACCGACCCGGCCGGTCACCGGGCCGGGCAGCGAAGCCCCTCCCTGGGAACGGTCAAGTCGATCAGGTAGGCGTCGACCGCCGCGGTGATGCAGGAGGTCTGCGGGTACGCGGTGTGCCCCTCGCCCTCCCAGGTGAGCACCCGGCCGACGCCCAGCATCGAGGCGAGCCGTGGGGTCTGCTCGTAGGGCGTCGCCGGGTCACCGGTGGTGCCGACCACCACGATCGGCGGCGCGCCGTTCGCCTTACCGGTCGGGTACGGGTCGCGCCCGCCCGGCCACTCGACGCAGCTCAGCATGCCGACCGCGAGAGCCGGCCCGAACAGCGGATATTTTCCGCGCCACTCCGACTGCAACTGCCGGATCTGCTCCCGGCTCGGCTTCTCCGTCTCGTCGGCGCAGTTGATGGCCAGGTTGGCGTCGAACAGGTTCGAGTAGTGGCCGTCGTCCTCCCGGCCGGCGTACGAGTCGGCGAGCCGGAACACGTCCTTCGGGTCACCCTCGCCCAGCCGGTCGATCGCCTGAGCCAACTCCTGCCAACCGGACTCGGTGTAGAGCGAGGAGATGACCGCGTAGAACACCCAGCCGGCGGTGGCCTCCCGGCCGTCGGTCCCGCGTACCGGAGAGACCTTGGCCTTGTCGATGGCCGCCGTCACCGCGGCGCGCGCGTCCGGTGCGATCGGGCAGCGGCCGGCGTTCGCCGCGCACCAGCGGGTGAAGTTGGTGAAGGCTCGTTCGAAGCCGCGGGCCTGGCTCTCCGAGCCCTCCACCAGCCGCTGCTGTGGGTCGACCGCGCCGTCGAGCACCAACGCCCGCACCCGCTGCGGGTAGAGCTGGGCGTACGTGGCGCCGAGCAGGGTGCCGTACGAGTAACCGAGGTAGGTGAGTTTGTCGTCGCCCACGGCGGCACGCACCGCGTCCATGTCGCGGGCGGCCTGCTCGGTGCCGTACAGCGGCAACTGGTCGCCGTACCGGTCGCCGCAGCCGCGCCCGATCCGCTGGCTCAGACCGACGAAGTCGTCGAACGCCGACTGGCTCGTCGGGTCCGGGTCGAAGCCGAAGCTGGCGTCCAGGTCGGCGTCGGAGATGCACTTGACCGGGCTGGACCGGGAAACCCCGCGCGGGTCGAAGCCGACGATGTCGAAACGTTCGGTGATCGAGGGGGGCAGCCCGCCGAACTGGGTGCCGAAGGACAGGTAGACGGCGGTGTCGACGCCGGAGCCGCCCGGGCCGCCCGGGTTGACCACCAACGAGCCGACCCGGTCGCGCTGCTTTGTGGACCGGGCCCGCAGCAGGGCGATCTCGAAGGTCTGCCCGGCACCCGGGCCGGCCGTCGCCCCACTGCCGGTGCCCCAGTCGCGCGGCACCGCGATCCGGGTGCACTCGTAGCGCATGTCCGGAGCACCACGCCCGACCAGCTCCTCGGGCACCTCGGGGCAGGGCCGCCAGGTCGGTGCGCTGCCGGTCGGCGCGGCTTCGCCCTGCACCTCGGTGCGTGGCGCGAACGCCGGCAGCGTGCAGCCGGCGGTGAGCAGCGCGGCAACGACGAAGGCGGCGAGGGTGCGCCGGCCCCGGCGACTGGACGCCATCCGAGAGCGGTCGGCGGTGCGGGTCACGTGATCCTCCGAGGTCGGGTCGACGGCCAGGCTACGCCGAGCCGCTGGCGGCCCGGTCCACGGTGGCCGTCGGGTCGCCGCGCAGCACCTGGTCCACATCGAAGCGGATCGGGCGGTCGAGTTGGTCGTAGCGGCAGGATCGGGGATCACGGTCCGGGCGCCAGCGGACGAACTGGGCGGTGTGCCGGAACCGCTCGCCCTCCATCGCGTCGTAGCCCACCTCGACCACCAGCTCCGGGCGCACCGGCTCCCACTCCAGGTTCTTCGTGCCGGTCCACCGGCTCACGCCACCCGGGATGCGTTGGCCGCGTTCGTGGTCGCCGTGCACCCAGGGGTGCTCGCCACCGATGTCCCGGTAGGGCGCCAGCTCGTCGAGCAACTCGGCCCGCCGGGCCATGCTGAACGACGCGCTCACGCCCACGTGGTGCAGGACCCCGGAGTCGTCGTAGAGGCCGAGCAGCAGCGAGCCCACCACCGGGCCGGACTTGTGCCAGCGGAACCCGGCCACCACGGCGTCGGCGGTGCGGGCGTGCTTGACCTTGAACATCAGCCGCTTGCCCGGCTCGTACGGCAGGTCGGCCGGCTTGACGATCAGCCCGTCCAGCCCGGCGCCCTCGAACACGTCGAACCACCGACGCGCGGTGTCCGGATCGGTGGTGACCTGGGTGACGTGCACCGGCGGACGCACCCCGGCCAGCGCCTCGACCAACCGCTCGCGGCGGCGCGGGTAGGGCTGGTCGAGCAGCGCCTCGTCGCCGATCGCCAACAGGTCGAACGCCACGAAGTCGGCCGGAGTGGTCTCGGCCAGCATCTTGACCCGGGACGCGGCCGGGTGCACGCGCTGGGCCAGCAGCTCGAAATCCAGCCGGGGTTGGCCGCTCGGCCCGTCGCGCCGGATCACGATCAGCTCACCGTCGACCGCGCACCGCTCGGGCAGCTGCCGGCGGGCCTGCTCGACCACCTCGGGAAAGTAACGGGTCATCGACTTTCCGCCCCGGCTGGACAGCTCGACCTCGTCGCCGTCGCGGAACACGATGCACCGGAAACCATCCCACTTGGGCTCGTAGGTCACCCCGGGCGTGGTCGGCAGCTTGGGAACGCTCTTGGCCAACATCGGCTCGACCGGAGGATTGATCGGCAGGTCCACGGCGACCAGTCAATCAGACGGCACCGACAGTCGTGAGGCAGATCACCGTGGGCCGCAGGGTGGCGTGTCCGCCGCTGCGCCCCCTCGTCCTGACCGACCGAATCGAATATCCGCAGGTCAGAGCTACCTTCGCGAGGTGTCCGAGTGGGTCTGTGACTGCTGCGGGCGGTGGCGGGTGAGCGTCGAGTTGATCCGGGGCCGCTACCGCTACCGGCTGACCCGCCGTTACCCGGAGCGGTTCGGCGGCGGGCGCAACGTGCTCGGCGAGGTCGGGTCGGTGCCGGAGCTGGAGGAGCTGCTGCGCCGGCGTACCCCGCTCACTCTGGCCGACCTGCGCGAGGCCGCCTGACCCACGCCGAACCCGCCTCCACTGAGGAGGGCGAACGGCGCTGAACGACGGTGTCACACTGCTCCCGGCGGAGTACGGACGACCCGACCGGGCCGGCCGTACCCTGACCGTGTCCGGTCGAGGTCGAGGGGGAACGGTGGCCGAGCTGACGTACCCGGAGGTGGGGTCGACCCGGCACGGGCCGCTGCCCGGCGGGTACCACCACCTGCGCCACCGGTATCCGTTGCCCGGCGGCTGCTTCGAGACGGCCGCCGACGCGGTGCTGAGCTGGCGGTTGCACCGCGCCGCCGGCGTCCGGATGCGCACCGACGCGCCGCGGGCCACCGAGGGTGTGCTGGTGACCGCCGGCCTCGGTGTCGGCCCGGCCCGCCTCTGGGGGCCGTGCCAGGTGGTCTGGAGCGTGGATTCGCCCACGCTCGCCGGTTTCGGCTACGGCACCCTGCCGGGGCACCCGGAGCGGGGCGAGGAGGCGTTCGAGGTGGTCCGTGACGACTCCGGCGCGGTCTGGTTCGAGGTCCGCGCGTTCAGCCGGCCGGACCGTTGGTTCACCCGCGCGGCAGGCCCGGCGGTTCGGGGCGTGCAGCACACGTACGCCTGGTGGCTCGGCCGCACCCTGCGTCGGCTCTGCGCCGGCCGCTGAACGCGGCGACTCAGTAACGGGCGAACGAACGGATCGGGGCGCGCGGACCGTACTTCGGCGCCCGGATCCCGGCCGCCTCCAGCAGCAGACACACCCGGCCCCGGTGACCTCGGAACGGCTCCAGCAGGGCCAGCATCCGGGCGTCGTCGCCCCGCGGTTCGCCGGCGAGCGCCCAGGCCACCGTGTTCGGGATGTGGTAGTCGCCGACGCTGACCGCGTCCGGGTCCCCGTACGCGATCCGGACGACCTCCGCGGCCGTCCACGGCCCGATGCCGGGGACCGCGGTCAGCCGACGGGTGGCGTCGGCGGCGTCGGCGCTGCGCTCCAACCGGTCGGCGAGCGCGGCGGCGCGCCGCAGCGTGTCGGCCCGCCGCTGCTCGACCCCGAACGGGTGGAACACCCAGTACGGGGTGGCGGCCACCGCGGCGGCCTCAGGTGGCAGGAGCAGCGGCTGCAACGGACCAGGGGCCGGCTCCCGGAAGTGCCGCACGGTCGCCGCGTACGCCCGGTACGCCTCCTTGCCGGTGACCTTCTGCTCGAAGATCGCGCGCAGCAGCCGGGGGAAGACCTGCCCGGTCGTCGGCATCCGTAGCCCCCGGTGCTCCCGGGCCAGCCGGGCGACCAGTGGATGTGCCGCGGCCAGCTCGGCGAAGCCGGTCAGGTCGTCACGGAGCCCGGCGATCGCGTCGGCGCGGTCCAGGACGTGCTCGGCGCCCGGCCCGTAGCCCTCCGCGAGCAACTCGCCGCCGGCGGACCGCAGGGCGAGGGTGGCCGGGCCGTCCGGGGTGCGGGCGGCCCACCAGAAGGTGCCGGCGGCGACGCGGGCGCACGGGTCGTACGGGCTGAAGGTGAGCGCGCGGACCGAGGCCGCCAGCCGGTAGCCGACCGGGGGGCGGAACACCCTGGTCGCGGCGGGTTCGGTCGCGGTCACCCGCCCACTCTGCCACGTGCCGGACGGGACGTCGGCACCACCGGTGTGCCGACGTCCCGCGTACGACCGGTGGCCGGCCGCGCCCTCCCCGGCGACGACCGACCACCGTGATCCCGTGGTGCGGGGCTCAGTACGAGTAGCCCGAGCCTCCGGCGTCGCTCGCGCCGCTGTCCGACGGCGGTGCGACCGCCTTCGGCGTGGAGGTGGGCAGGCAGCTCAGGTTCTTCTTGCCGTCCGGCTGGACCACGAACCAGGTGCCGCCGACAGCCTGGCCCTTCCACTGGCCGGGCTTCTTGTCGCCGATGTAGCGGTACACGGGCCAGCCGCCGACGGTGAGCTGACGGGTGCCGTCCTGGCGGGTCACGCTGCTGACCTTGTCGTCCGAGACGCCGGTGAGCTGCGGGTTGCCGTCGGTCAGCGCGGGGGGCCACACCTCGGCGCACTTGTCGACGCAGTTGGACGACGGCGGGTCGGCGGTGTCCTTGTCGAATCGGTACAGGATCCACCCGTCCTCGTCGGTGACCACCTTGCCCATCCGGGCGACGCTCTTGCCGATCAACTTCTCGGTCAGCTCGACGTTCGCGGGCGGCGCGTCGGCGACCGGCGCCTCCGCGGACGCCGAGGCCTCAGGTGCGACCGACGCGGTGGGCTCGGCCGCGGCGACGGCGACCGGCTCAACCGCGCTCGAGTTCGCCCCGTCGTAACCTGCGGGAGCGCAGGCCGTTAGTGCGACCATCGCGCTCGCGACGATGACGGTCCGCTTCATCTGTGCCACGTGCCCTCCTCATTCTTGGCAGTTCACCCATAGGTACGGGGTGTGGGCTGTCAAGGTTGAAGAAGTAACAGTGGTCAATTTCACGTTCTTTGATTGAACCGAATCGAGCGGAGATCCGTACGCCCCTGCACGGATGACTTTCCCCAACGACAGATCGGCACCGGTCATTGTGAAAATGACCGGTGCCGATACCGTACGCGGAACCTACATGGGCACGGTGACCAGCGGACTCGCCACACCGTTGCCGTCGACCGACTGCACCTGGAGCTGCTTGATGTCACTGACCAGAGCAGACGTCGAGGCAGTCAACTCAAGACCCTGCGGGCGGGCATTGGTGCCGTAACCACCCTCCGGCACCGACCAGGTCGAGATCACCTCGGGGTCGGCGTTCTTGCGCATCACCACCAACCGGCAGATGCGCGGGCCGGGCAACTTCCGCAGGCTGAAGTTGATCCGGGTGCCGTAGTCCCGCTTGACCAGGAACACGGTCGTCTGGACACCCGTGGTCGGGTCGGTCGCGTCGACCTGGTCACCCTCCTCCTCGGTGCCACCCACACCCGGGCCACTCGGCGGAGCCGTCGGCCCACTCGTCTGCGGGTCGTTCGGAGCACTCGGCGTCGAATCGGCGAGCACCCCCGGCGCCGGGTCGTTGTCCGTCACGCTGACGAACCCGTACCCGGTCAGACCGCCGAAGACCACCACCGCGGCGGCGGTCGCCAACATCTGACGAAACCGGGTACGCCGACGGTCAGCCCGCACCGCGCCCAGAGTCCGGTTCAACAGCGCCGGGTCGGTCGCGGTCTGCTCCATCGCCATCATCGTCTCGCCGTCGATGTCGGAGAGCAGCCCCACCACCGGCACCATCGTCTCCAACTCCGCCGCACACGCCCAGCAGGTCGCGAGATGCTCCTCGAACCGCTCGGTATCCTGCTCGTCGAGCACACCGAGCGCGTACGCCGCGACGTCCATGTGGTCCGGCCGGCTCATTCTGTCACCCCCCGCTCCTGCAGAGCCGTGCGCAGCGCGCGCAGCGCGTAGTAGACCCTCGACTTGGCGGTGCCGAGCGGCAGCCCCAACTCCTCGGCGGCCTCCGGCACCGTCCGCCCCCGGAAGTACGTCGAGATCAGGATTTCCCGGTGCGACTGACTGAGCGTACGCAGGGCGTCCGCGACGGTCATCGTGCGCAGCACCCGGTCGGTGCTGTCCGCCTCGGCGAACGCCGTGAGGTCCCGGTCGTACGTCTCCGGCGGCCGGGCCTCCTGGCTGCGGTGCTCGTCGATGGCGATCCGCCGGGCCACCGTGACGAGCCACGGTCGCAGCGAACCCTGCCCCTGCGTGCCCAGGCGGTGCGCGTTGCGCCAGGCCCGCAGCAGCGTCTCCTGGACGATGTCCTCCGCGCGCTGCCGGTCCCCCCCGGTGAGGCGCATGACGAACATCAGCAAGGGACCAGCGTGCTCGGCGTAGAGCAGCTTGATCAGTTGGTCGGAGTGGCTGGCCTCGGTCGTCGTCGCCTGATGGCGCCCGGGCGCCGGTCGCGGCGTCACCGGACCATTCTGGCGAGACGTCGCTCGCGCGTCGACCCCCCGGGCAGACGAGGTCGGCCGCGACGAGGACCGCGCCGACAACCAGTCAGCGCGTACCGCGTCGCCATGCCAGCCGGCCGCCACCGCATGCATGCAGACCTCCGGGGTTTCCGTCACCAACGTCGGCCCACGAGGCGGGCCGCCCGGTGGTACGCACCACCGTCCCGAACGGATCAACGAACCGCGGAAAAAAAATTCTGTGCCGCTGTCGGAGCGCACAGTCAGGCAGGTGCGCGCGGTCAGCGGCGTACCGAGAACAGGCCCGGCGGCGGGGGATCGGAACCGGTCGCGTCGGCATCCCGGACAACCTGGGCGCCGCTGGTGAAGCGGTCCAACTCGTCGCCGGCCACCACCCGACCCGGGAACCAGTCGCCGGCAGCGCGCCGGGTCAGCTCCGGCACCGGCGGTGTGGTCCGCCCGGCGACCAGCACCAGATTTCCGTACCGACGGCCACGCAGCACCGCCGCGTCCCCCACCAGACACGCCTGCGGCAGCACCGAGCGGATCGTGGCGACCTGCCCGCGTGCGTGCCGCAGCGGTGGGCCGTCGGCCAGATTCGCCAGGTACCAACCCGAGGGGCGGAGCACCCGGGCCACCTCCGACGCGTACTCCACCGACGTGAGGTGAGCCGGGGTACGCGCACCGGCGAACACGTCGGCGACCACCACGTCGAAGCTCGCGTCCCGAGTGGAGGTCAACACCGCCCGGGCGTCCTCCACCCGGACCCGCAGCCGCGCGTCGGACGGCCACGGCAACGCCCGGCGAACCAACTCCACCAACGCACCGTCCACCTCGGACACCCGCTGCGTCGACCCGGGCCGGGTGGCGGACACGTACCGGGGCAGGGTCAGGGCCCCACCGCCCAGGTGCAGCACCCGCAACGGCTCACCGGCCGGCGCGATCAGGTCCACCGCGGCGGCCAGTCGCCGGACATACTCGAATTCCAGATGGGTGGGATCGGTCAGGTCCACGTGCGACTGCGGCGCGCCGTCCAGCAGCAGCGTCCACGAACCCGACCGGTCCGGATCCGGAACGAGTTCGGCCTGCCCGGTGTCCACCTGCTCGACCACCCGGTCAGCCGCCCGTTTACGTCCCATCGCGACCAGTGCCCGTCTACCGCGCCGCGCGGGCCGCGGCGGTCAGCGCGCGGTGCAGCAGCCGGGAGTCACCGAGCAGGGCACGCAGCCGGCGTTCCAGACCGGCGATCGGGATCAGGTTCTGTGGGGCGCGCGGATCCTTGTACGGGGTGGAGGCGAAGCGCGGCAGGGTGACCAGCGACAGGTCGGCCAGCTCGATCGCCTCCTCCACCGGCAGCTCGGCCGAACACTCCACCCGGACGATCCCCGCCCACGGCGCACCGATCGCCACCGGCAGCCGCAAATACCACGACCAGCCACCCCAGGCGGTGCCGAGCCGGAACACCGGCGAGCGCTCACCCGACGCCAGACCGACCACCACCGCCGTCAGCCGGGCGTCCAGATATTGGCTGTGCTGGGTCTTGATGTAGCCCAACGTGCGCGGCAACTGCCGACGACTCCGCAGCGGGCCGTCCACCACCAGCAGATCACCGTCGACCCGGGCGGCGTCGGACACCGCCACCTCCAGCGCCGTCAGCGGACCCTGCACCGCCGCCGGCAGCTTCCCCAGCTCACCGGTGCCACCCACCCGGTGCACCGGGTAGCGGATCGCGCCCGCCACCACGTCCTGCGCCGACGGGCTCGCGGTGAACAGACCCCGACCAACCCGGGTACCGGCCAACTGCGCCGCCCCCCGGCCCAGGTCGCACCGGACCACCCCGGCCGCGTACGAGGCGGCCAGCCCCGGAAACGAACCGCCGTCGGCCTCCGCCGTCCAGATGCTCGCGTCGATCCGGCGAACCCCGTCGACCAGCAGCACCACGTCGGGCGCGCGGACCCCGGGGCGTACCCCGATCGCCCGCCAGTCCACCGCGGGCAACTCCGCGTCCGCGTCGACCTGCGCGCTGCTCGGCGCGGCCGGCCCGGTAGCGGACGCCTCGAACGACGCCCCGTACGCCGGATCCCACGAGTCGACGAAGAACGCGGCTTCGCTCACCGGCCGGTCCGTTCGATCCGCGACGAGCGGGCGTCCTTACGCACCTCGAAGCGGACCGGAATCCGCTCGGCCAGCGCCGGCACGTGGGTGACCACGCCGACCATCCGGTCACCCCGCGCGGCCAGGTTCTCCAGGGTGGCGGCCACCGTGTCCAGGGTGGCCGCGTCGAGCGTGCCGAAGCCCTCGTCGAGGACGATCGACTCCAAGCTCGCCGCCGTTGTCGACATCCCGGCAAGCTGCTCGGAGAGCGCCAACGCCAACGCCAACGACGCCTGGAACGTCTCACCGCCGGACAGGGTGCGCACGCCCCGGCGCAACCCCGCGTCGTGGTGGTCGACCACGAGAAACTCGCCCTTGTCGTGCACCAGCTCGTACTGGCCGGAGGACAGCTCCCGCAGGATCCCCGACGCGCCGTCGACCAGCAGGTCCAACGCCTCCGCCAGCAACCACCGCTCGAAGTTGTTGGCCCGCAGGTGCCCGGCGAGCGCACGCGCCACCTGCGCCTCCCGCTCGTGCACGGCCCGCTGCTCACGTAACGTCCCGGCCTGCTCACGGCGCTCCCGCAGCCGTCGTCGGTCGGCCTCGGCCCGCTCCACCGCGACGGTCGCGGCGTGCACCGGATCGTCACCGACCGGCACGTCGGCGGCCGCGAACCTGTCGGCGATGTCGCGCTGCACCGCCTCGGCCACCGCCTCGGCCTCGGTCACCGCCAACGCCCGACCGGCCCGGTCGGCGCGGCGGCGGTCCGCCTCGGCCGTCGCCCACCCGGTCAGCGCGGCCCAGGCGGCGGCCACGTCGTCCCGGTCGGTCGCCGGCGGGCCGAACCGGGCCAACCCGTCCCGGGAGGTGTCGAAGGCCCGCCATGCCGCCCGCAGCCGCTCCTCGGCGGCATCCACCCCGGCCCGGGCCTGGCGCGCGGCCTCACGACCGGCGCGAACCGCGGTCGCCGCCTCCTCCAGCGCGCCCCGCAACCGGGCGTGCTCGGCCAACTCCCGGCGCAACACGGCCGGCTCCGCCGCGCCGTCGAGCTGCCCGTCCAGCTCGGCCAACCGGGCGTCCAACTGGTCCTGCCGGGCCCGCGCCTGCACCAGCAACCGCTCCAGGTCGCGCGCTGCCGCGTCCCGCTGCTGCACGGTCGTCTGCGCCGCCTTGGTCGCGGCCCGCGCCGCCTTACCCGCCGCCGTCGCGGCCGCCACCGCCGAGTCGGCCGGCACCGCCGGCACCTGCGCCACCGGCTGCTCGCAGACCGGGCAGGGCGCGCCGGCATGCAGGTGCACCCGCAGGCTGACCGCCAGATCGGTGGCCTTCGCCTCCTCGTGCGCCCGGAAGGCCGCCTCCAGCTCGGCGTCCGCCCGCTCGGCCGCCGCGCGGGCGTCGGCCAGCGCGGCCACCGCCGTGGCGTGCTCGTCGTTCGCCGCGCCCACCGCCGCGCGGACCGTGTCCGCCTCGCCGGACAACCGGTCCCGATCGTCGTACGCCCGCAGGAGCAGCCGCGCCGCGCTCTCGTCGCCGGTGCCGGCCAGCTCCCCGCGCAGCTTCTCCTCCCGCTCCTCCGCCAACGACACCGTGGTCGCCGCCGCCTCGGCCTCGGCCCGCGCCGCGGTGACCGCCCGTGCCACCTCGGCCACCCCGCCCGGCGCGCGTACCCCGGTCAGCACCCTCAGCTCGTCGTCGAGGGCGGTCAACGCCACTGCCGCCTCCCGCGCGGCGGCCCGAGCCGCCGTCAGCTCCGGCACCGCTGCCGTCACCGCCGCCGCCAGGCCCGCCATCCGCTCGACCCGGGCGTCGGCGTCGGCCAACGCCTCGTCGTCCACGCCGGTCAGCCCGGCGAGCACCTGGTCGACCGCGTCGAGTCGGGCGTCCGCCTGCGTGGCGCGCGCCGTCGCCCGCTTCTGCACGTCCTCGTAGACGCCCAGGCCCAACAGGTTGACCAGGATCTGCTGCCGCGCCGCCGGCTTCGCGTGCAGGAAATCGGCGAACTGCCCCTGCGGCAGCACCACACAGCTGGTGAACTGCTCGTACGGCAGCCCCACCGCGTCCAGCACCGCCTGCTCCATCTCGGCGGGGGTGCCCGCCACCACCTCACCGAGGTCGTCCGGGCTCAACCCGGTGTCCAGTTTGGTGACGTCGAAGCCGGCCGGCATCAACTGCAACCCGGCGTTCGCGGTCTTGACGTTGCCCCGACCGTCTCGTCGGACCACCCGGGTCGCGACGTAACGGGCCCCACCGGACTCGAAGACCAACCGCACCCGGGCCTCGGTCGCCGACGGCGCGAGCGCGTTCGCCAGCCCTCGCGCACCACCCCAGCGGGGCACCATGCCGTAGAGGGCGAAGCAGATCGCGTCCAGCACCGTCGACTTGCCCGAACCGGTCGGGCCGATCAGAGCGAAGAAGTCGGCGTCGGTGAAGTCGACTGTGGTGTCGTCCCGGAAGACCGTGAAGCCGGCCATGTCCAAGCGCATCGGACGCATCAGTGATCGACCTCCTCGAAGAGCTCGTCGAAGAGTTCCTGGACGCCCTCGTCGGCGTGGCCCCGACTGTCCAGATAGTCGGCGAACAACTCCCGGGGCGAACGCCCCGACCGCTGCGCGATGCGGGCACCGCTGCCCGGCGCTGCCAACAGCTCCGGATCGATCCGGATCTCCAGCGCCCGGGGGAGCAGCTCCTGCACCTCCTCGCGCAGGCCGGCGCGGGGTTGCTCCCGCACGAACACCCGAAGCCAGGCATCCGGCGCCTCGATCTCGGCGAGCTGGGCCAGGGTGCCGCGCACCGTCCGCAGCGCGCTCGCCGCGGTCACCGGCACCTCCCGCACCCGGGCGGCGGTGCTGGCCGTCACCTCCACCAGCGTCACCGACGGGACGTTCTCCTGCTCGCCGAAGTCGACCGCGAGCGGGCTGCCGCTGTAGCGCACCGGGCAGGGGCCGACGACCCGCTGCGCCCGGTGCAGGTGGCCCAACGCCACGTAGTGCGCGGTCGCCGGGAAGACGGTGGCCGGAACGGCGTAGCCCAGCACCGTGTGCGCGTCACGTTCGCCGCCGCCGGTGGACGCGCCGGTCACCGTCAGGTGCGCGGTGACCAGGTGCACCCGGTCCGGTTCGGTGAAACCCTCGGTCAGTCGCCCCAGCACCCGGCCCAGGTGGTCGGCGTACGTCTGGTTGGTCTCCGCCGCGGTCAGCTCGTACATCTCCAGCGCGCGCACCGCGTACCGCTGGGACAGGAACGGCAGCGCGGCCAGGCGCCACCGCTCGCCCCCGGCGGTGGTGCCGTCGATCACGTGCTCGTCCGGGTTCTCCCGCACCCCACCGCGCAGCGTGATGCCGGCGGCATCAGCCCACGGGCGCAGCGCGTCCAACGCGGGCCCGTTGTCGTGGTTGCCACCGATCGCCACCACGTCCGCGCCGGTGCGGCGCAGCGCGGTCAACGCCCGGGTGACCAGACGGGTCGCCTCCGACGTGGGCGCGGCGGTGTCGTAGAGGTCACCGGCGACGATCACCAGATCCGGCTGCTCGGCGCGGGCGATGTCGATCACCCCGGCCAACACGGCCTTGTGCTCCTCGGCCCGGGACTGCCCCTTGAGCACCTTCCCCACGTGCCAGTCGGAGGTGTGCAGGATCTTCATGGCTGTGCTGGCCTTCCGTTCGCGACTGCGGGGCTCGCAAGCTCACTCCTCGCGCTCACCTGTGCCGGGCCCACCTAGAACGGGATGTCGTCGTCGGTGCTGCCGCCGCCCGAGCCCACCACGGCGAACGGGTCGGCGGACTGGGTGATCGAACGCAGCGTCTCCGATGGTGCCCGGCCCGCCTCGGAGACCCGGGTGGCCCAGGCCGGGAACGGGAACTCCAGGCAGAGTGGCACCGGGATGTCCGGCTGGTTGACGAACATGGTGCCCGGCTTGGCCAGCAGCGCCCGCTGCCGCTGAGCGGGCGGGAGGAAGCCGTACTCCGGGCGGGACGCCTCGGCCGGGTCGAGCCGGCCGACCACCCGGATCGCGGAGTTGGTGACGATCCGCCGCTCCACCTCACTCGCCGTCTGCTGGGCGCCGATCAGGATCACTCCGAGCGAGCGGCCCCGCTCGGCGATGTCGAGCAGCACCTCCTTGATCGGCGACGAGCCCTCCCGGGGGGCGTACTTGTTGAGCTCGTCCAGGACGACGAAGAGCAGCGGCTTGGCGGTGCCGGACTTCTCCTTGCGCTCGAACTCGCTCTTCAGCGTCACACCGACCACGAACCGCTGCGCCCGATCCGGAAGGTTGTGCAGGTCGACCACGGTGACCTGCGCGGACTCGCTGGTGTTGATCGAGTGCGGGCGGCGGGTGGCCAGGTCGCCGCGGATCAGCCGGGCCAGGTCCTTCTTACTGCCGATCAGCCGCCGGGCGAACGCGTTGACGGTGCCCAGACCGACCGCGCTGCCCGCCCAGTCGGAGCGCGTCTCGTCGTCGTTGAGCTGGTCGACGATGTGGTCGACCAGGTCGCCGTAGGAGCCGAGCCGGACTCCGTCGATGCTCACCCCGCCGTCGGCGGGCTGGGCGTAACGGGCCAGGTGCGCGGCCACCGAGTGCACCACCATCGTGTACTGCTGGCGTTCGTCGTCGGCGTCGGCGAAGACGTACGGCAGCAGCCGGTCGGCGCAGAACTCGCTCAGCGTCCAATAGAACGAGTCGACCCCGGTGAGTCGGCTGCTCACATCCGGCGTGCCGGCCGCGTCACCCACCCGGGGCGGGGCGTACACCCGCACGTCCGGGAACGCGCCGGCGCTCAACCCGAGCTTCGCGTACGCGGCGCGGGTGGGCTCGTCCAGTCGGGTGTTGGGGTGGTCGAGGAAGAGCAGGTCCTCGCCCTTGACGTTGAAGATCAGCGCCTTGGCGTTGACCGCGTCGCCACCCAGCACCCCGGAGCGGAACACCGAGTAGAGCAGGAAGGTGGCGAAGCTGGTCTTGGTGGCCACCCCGGAGATGCCGGAGATGGAGACGTGCGCGCCCCGGCTGCCGTCCAGGAAGTCGGCGTTGAGGTAGACCGGAACGCCGTCCCGGCCCATCCCCATCGGGATGCGCCGCTCCATCCGGTCGAAGTGCAGCGCGCGCGCCCGGGCGTCGCCTTCGGCCCGGTGCACCACCGCGCCGGGCGTCGGCGGAACGTACAGCTCCGGGTCGACGCGCGTGGTGGTGACCTCGGCCGCCTCCTGCACCTGCGCGGGCAGCGTGCCGTCGGCGATGGCGAACACGTCCGAGTCGAACTGGGCGCCCTCGTGGCGGGCCCGCACCTGGGTGACCACCCCGGCGATCGTCACCGGCTCCCGGTCGGGCAGCTCCCGCCGGGTGACCACCACGTCGTCGAGTTGGAGGTAGCTGCCGGGCGCCACGGCCGTCCAGAACTGCGACGGGGTGGCGTCGGCGGTGCCCAGCACCCGCCCGACGGCCTCGCCCGGGCTGTCGAGGTCGGCGTCGGTCATCGGGCGACTCGGGTCGCTCGGGCAGCACGGTCGGGAAGCATGCCCTGCATCCTGCCCGAGGAGTACGACAGGTCGCCACGCGACGCGGCGGACGACACGATGTGCGGTCACGCTCCTGACGCTGGGTGCCCGACCGGGAACACGTTGTCGTGGACTGCGTGGCCCGGTGCCGACCGCACGACGGCTCCGACGGCCTCAGTTGCCGACCGGAGCGACGAACATGTTCACGGCACCGCAGGTCTCCGGCGCGTTCTCGAACTGCTGCCCGTCGATGACGTAGACCAGCTTTCCCCACCTCGGTTCGGCAGGCGCGCTGCCGCCCGGTGAGGGGATCGGGTCGATCCGCTGCACGCACGAGTACAGGTGGGTGGGTGGAACGTCTCCGAACATCTGGTCCCACATCCGGCGGCACGCCTCGACCGGAGTCTCTCCCGCCCGGGCTGCCCCCTCGCCCATCCGCCGCATCCCCGCCGTGCCGCAGACGAAGGCTTCGCCGTCCGCCGGTAGCGCCTCCGGAGGAGCCACCGGCGCGCGGTATCCGCCGATCGCCGCGGTCGCCCCGCCGGCGAACAGCACGCCGACAGCGAGCGTCGCGGCCACGGTCGCCGCCTTCCTCCGGGACCGCCGGTACGGCGGTCGGGGCGTGTCGAGGATCCGCGCGAGTAGTTGCTCTCCCTGTGCGCTGGTCGTGAAGGCGGCACGTGCGTCCGGTCGCGCACCCGTGACGAGCTCTTCGGTCCTGCCCTTCTTCACTGCAGCCCCCTCGGGTAGGCCGGCACACTGCTGCCCACCAGCGGCTGCGGCTCGGCTGATTGCTCTCCGTAGAATTTCTCGAACCGGCGACGCGCCCGGTGCAACCGCACCGCGAAGGTCGCCGCCGAGCACCCCAGCACCGTCGCCGACTCCTTGGCGCTGAGGTCGTACCAGTACCGCAGCAGCAGGACTTCCCGGTCGGCTTCGGTGAGGTGTGCCAACGCCCCGAGAACCTCGGCTCGTTGCGCCTGCGGGGAACCGCTGTCCGCAACCTCGCGGGACTCGGGCATCGAGTGCAGGCGGCTCTCCAGCGCGGCCTGGTCCGAGCGGTGCCGGTGATGCTGCATCACCAGCCGCCGCGCGACCCCGAACAGCCAGGGTCGCTCCTCGCCGATCCTGATCGTCGCGAGCCGCCGCCACGCCACGATGAACACCTCGGCCACGAGGTCCTGCGCATCCTGCCCGCCCAGTCGATCGCTGGCGTACGCGTGGATGGCGTCGCCGTGCCGTCGGAACAGGTCGGTGAGGCGTTGTCGGTCTGCCGCGGTCCGCTGGGCGTCCGGCACCGGTCCTCCAGGTGGTGGTCTCACACCCGTACTTGTCGCTCCGCGGCGATTTTCTTACCGACCGGCTGCCGGCGAATCCGCTCAGGTCACGGGCGGGCGTGGCGGAGCATGAGGACGCCGTCCTCGGCGGCGAGCACGTGGCGCAGCGGCAGGTGCCGGGGCGGCGCGGTGTCGCCGGCGGTGATCCGGCCCGGCCCGGCCCCCGCGAGCAGGGGTGAGACGGTCAGGCACAGCTCGTCCACGAGGTCGGCGGCGGTGAGCGCGCCGAACAGGTGCGGGCCGCCCTCGCAGAGCAGTTGGGTCAGCCCGCGCCCGTGCAGTTCGGCGAGGCCGGCGGCCAGGTCGACCCGATCGGTGCCGCAGCGCAGCAGGTCGGCGACGTCGGTGAGGCCGGTCGGCGGCTCGGCGTGCGCGTGGGTGAGCACGACCGGACGGGTCGGCGCGTCGGCGAAGGCGGCCTGCGCCGGGTCCAGGTCGAGTGAGCCGGAGACGACCACCAGAGTCGGGTACTCGGCCAGCCCGTTGGCTCGACGCCAGGCGCGGCGGCGCTCGTCGAGGCGGACCGCCCGGTACCCCTCGTGGCGAAGCGTGCCGGCGGCGACCACCAGGGCGTCGCAGACCATCCGCAGCAGGCCGAACACCCGCTTGTCCGGCTCGCCGGAGAGCCCGGCGGAGTAGCCGTCCACGGTGACCGCACCGTCCAGGCTGGCGACGAAGTTGGCCCGCAACCGGGGCTGGTCGGCGCGACCGTAGAGGGCGGTCAACGCGGTGTCGTCGAGCGGCTGTGTCGACGGCTCGGGCCAGAGCCGTCGGATCGGAATTCCGACGGTCATTCGCCGGCCGGACCGGTGACCGGAGGGGTCGGTTCGGCGGTACGGTGCTGACAGTCGCACCAGTTCCGGCCCGGGCAGTCGTCGTGTCGCCGGGCCCGGCACGCGCGGCAGATCATGCTCGCAGCCTAAGCCGCGGGAGGACAGGACAGCATGCCGCGTCAGATCTTCCAGCTGAAGATGTCCCTGGCCAGCGTCCGCCCGGCGGTGTGGCGTCGGGTGCTCGTGCCGGCCGGCTACACGCTGGACCGGCTGCACCGGGTGGTGCAGCACGCGATGGGGTGGCGGGACTGCCACCTGCACTCGTTCGAGATCGACGCCGTGCAGTACGGCGAGCCCGACCCGGACGGCGAGTTGGGGCTGCACGACGAGCTGGACGCGCGGTTGGACGCGGTGCTCGGCAAGGGCAGCCGGTTCTCCTACACGTACGACTTCGGCGACTGGTGGGAGCACGACCTGGTCGTGGAGGACGCGCTGACCGTCGACCCCGACGAGCGGTACCCGGTCTGCCTGGCCGGCGAGCGGTCCTGCCCGCCGGAGGGGATCGGCGGGCCGCTGGGTTACCGCGCCCTCCTGGTCGCCCTGGAGGACCAGGCCGCACCGGCCGATCTCGCCGACCCGCGGCTGGCGTTGCTGCGCGACTGGGCGGGTGCCACCTTCGACCCGTCCCGCTTCGACCCCGAGCGCGCGACCACCCTCCTCCGCCGCTTCTGCTGACCCGCGCGCCGGGCCGTGGCCCTGTCGATCAAGAGGTTTGCGTCGGCGGCAGGGCGATTTCTGACCGAAATCTCTTGATCACCAAAGGTGAAGGGGCAGCTCAGGGCGGGTGTGGGCTGGGGCGGGAGGGGCAGGGGAGGCGGGCGGTAACGATCTGGGAACGCTCCCATCGCCCTATTGACACTCTCGTTACCTGTCGGCAATCTCATGGGAGCGCTCCCGGAGGTGGTGTGTGTCACTCACGGACCCCGGCCCGGCGCGATGAGCACCCCCCACCACACACATCAGCCTCACCACCGGAAAGAGGGGTCAGCGAATGAGTGTCACCACGCGGCGTACCCGCCTGGCGGCCGCTGCCCTGGCCGCGATCACCGCGGTCAGCGGTCTCGCAGCCTGCGGCAACGACGACGACAAGCCGGCAGCGGGCGAGAAGCCGGCCAAGCTGGTCGTCGACACCTTCGGCGAGATGGGCTACGACGAGCTCGTCAAGCAGTACGAGAAGGACACCGGCATCAAGGTCGAGCTGCGCAAGACCGCACAGCTCGGTGAGTACCGGCCGAAGCTGGTCCGCTACCTGGCCACCGGCAAGGGCGCGGCGGACGTCACCGCCCTGGAAGAGGGCATCCTCAACGAGTTCAAGCCCAACGCGCGCAACTGGTCCGACCTCACCCCGCTGGTCGCCGACCACTCGAAGGAATACCTGCCCTGGAAGTGGGAGCTGGGCAAGGCGCCGGACGGCCGGCTGATCGGCCTGCCGACCGACGTCGGCAGCCTCGCCGTCTGCTACCGCAAGGACCTGTTCCAGGCGGCCGGCCTGCCCACCGAGCGCGACCAGGTGTCGGCGCTCTGGCCGGACTGGAAGGGCTTCCACGACGCCGGTCTGAAGTACAAGCAGGGCAGCGGCGGCAAGGCGTTCATCGACTCGATCACCGCCGTCTCCAACGGTGTGCTCTTCCAGGGCAACGGTGACCTGTTCTACGACAAGGAAGACAACATCATCGCGGACACCAGCCCCGCGGTGAAGAACGCCTGGGACACCGCCACCTCGATGGCGGACATCTCCGCCAAGGCGTCCACCTGGTCGCCGGAGTGGTCGGGTGGCTTCAAGCAGGGCACCTTCGCGGCCACTTTCTGCCCGTCCTGGATGCTCGGCATCGTGTCGGACAACTCCGGTCCGGCCAACAAGGGCAAGTGGGATGTCGCGTCCGTGCCGGGCGGCGGCGGTAACTGGGGCGGCTCGTGGCTCGCGGTTCCGGCGCAGAGCAAGTACCCGAAGGAGGCGGCGAAGCTCGCCGAGTACCTGACCAACGCCAAGAGCCAGGTGGAGGCCTTCAAGCTCAAGGGCCCGCTGCCCACCAACCTGGAGGCGCTGAAGAACGAGGCCTTCCTCGGCTACACCAACGAGTACTTCAGCAACGCGCCGACCGGCAAGATCTTCGGGGAGAGCGTCGCCAAGATCCAGCCGATCCACCTGGGTCCGAAGCACCAGGCGGTGAAGGAGAACGCGCTCGAGCCGGCCCTGCGGGCGTTCGAGAACGGGCAGGCCGACAAGGCCAAGGCCTGGGAGCAGTTCACGAAGGACGCCAAGACTCAGGGTGCCTTCTGAGTGATTCCCTGCCGGTGGCGTTCGGGGCTTCCCGGACGCCACCGGCCGGTCCCCTCCGCGTAGCGCCCTGCGCGAGGGCCCCCGGGCCTCGCCGGAAAAGGAAATTCGCATGAGCCTGTCGGCCACGACGGCACGGCCGTCGCCAGCAGCACCGCCCTCTCCCGACGTCTCTCGCCGACGTCGACGGGGAAGGCTACTCAACCGCCTCGATGTCAAGTACTCGCCGTACCTCTACATCGCCCCGTTCTTTCTGATCTTCGGCGTATTCGGGCTGTACCCGATGCTGCGCACCGCCTGGATGTCGCTGCACGACTGGGACATGATCGGCGAGCACACGTTCATCGGCCTCGACAACTACACCCGGCTGGTGTCCGACGAGTACTTCTGGAACGCGCTGGTCAACACGTTCGGCATCTTCGCCCTGTCGACCATCCCGCAGTTGTTGCTCGCCCTCTTCCTGGCGAACCTGCTCAACCGGACCCTACTGCGCGCCAAGACCTTCTTCCGGATGGCCATCTTCATGCCGAACGTGGTGTCGGTGGCCGCGGTCGCGATCGTCTTCGGGATGTTGTTCCAGCGGGAGTTCGGCCTGTTCAACTGGCTGCTCAGCTTCGTCGGTGTCGACCCGGTCGACTGGGATGGGCACCGGTGGAGTTCCTGGACGGCCATCTCCTCCATGGTGAACTGGCGGTGGACCGGGTACAACACCCTGATCCTGCTCGCCGGCATGCAGGCGATCCCGAAGGACCTCTACGAGGCCGCGGAGATCGACGGCGCCAGTCCGTGGCGGCAGTTCTGGCAGATCACCCTGCCCATGCTCAAGCCCACCTTCATCTTCGTGGTCATCCTGTCCACGATCGGCGGCATGCAGCTCTTCACCGAGCCTCTGCTCTTCGGCAACGGCAACATCATCGGCGGCAACCAGCGGGAGTTCCAGACGCTGGCCATGTACATGTACGAGATGGGCATCGTGAACCTGAACACCGCCGGCTACGGAGCCGCGATCGCCTGGGCGATCTTCATGATCATCATCGTGGTGTCGCTGTTCAACTTCCTACTCGTCCGCCGCTCGGCGAAGTGAGGAGAGATCGATGATCTCAGCTTCCCAGCGCCTGTGGCGCACCAGCCCGCTGACCTACCTGGCGCTCCTCCTGGCGGCGCTGCTGTCGATCTACCCGTTCTACTACATGCTGGTGATCGGCAGTCGCAGCCTGGACAACATCAACGACGTGCCGCCGCCGCTGACTCCGGGTGGCGCGTTCGGTGACAACTTCGGGCGGGTGCTCGACAACGACGCCGCCAACTTCCTCACCGGCATGATGAACTCGATCATCGTCTCCTCGGTGGTCACCCTGTCGGTGGTGCTCACCGGTTCGCTGGCCGGGTTCGCCTTCGCCAAGCTGAAGTTCAAGGGCAGCAACGCCCTCCTGCTGGCGATCATCGTCACCATGATGATCCCGACCCAGATGGGGCTCATCCCGCTCTGGGGCATGATGCAGGACCTGGGGTGGTACGACACCCTCTACGCGGTCACCGTGCCGTTCCTGGTCACCGCCTTCGGCGTGTTCATGATGCGGCAGTACGCCAGCCAGGCGATCTCCGACGAGCTGATCGAGGCCGGTCGCGTCGACGGGGCGAGCACGTTCCGGATCTACTGGAGCATCGTGCTGCCCGCGCTGCGTCCCGCCGCCGGCGTCCTCGGTCTGCTGACCTTCATGGAGACCTGGAACTCGTTCCTCTGGCCGTACGCCATCCTCACCCCGGAGAACCCGACCCTGCAGGTCTCGCTCTCCTTCCTCTCGTACGCCTACTACACCGACTACTCCCAGGTGTTCGCCGCCACGGCGATCGGCACCATCCCCCTGGTAATCGTCTTTCTCGTGTTCGGCCGCCAGATCATCGGCGGGATCATGGAAGGTGCCGTCAAGTCGTGAGCAACCCCGCCAGCCCACCCGCCGTCGACGTCCTCGACGAGCGCCCCGGGCTGACCTTTCCACCCGGATTCCTCTGGGGGGCCGCGACGGCGGCGTACCAGATCGAGGGGGCGGCGGCCGTGGACGGCCGCACCCCGTCGATCTGGGACACCTTCAGCCACACCGAGGGTCGGGTCGTCGCCGGGCACACCGGCGACGTGGCGTGCGACCACTACCACCGGCTCGGCGACGACGTCGCGTTGATGGCCGAGCTGGGCCTGAAGTCGTACCGTTTCTCGGTCTCCTGGTCCCGGGTGCAGCCCGGCGGTGCCGGCGCGGCCAACCCGCAGGGCCTCGACTTCTACCGGCGACTGGTGGACGAGCTGCTGGCCAACGGCATCGAGCCGTGGCTGACCCTCTACCACTGGGACCTGCCGCAGCCGCTGGAGGACGCCGGTGGTTGGCCGGCCCGGGACACCGCGGCCCGCTTCGCCGACTACACGACCCTGGTGGCCGACGCGCTCGGTGACCGGGTGCGCTACTGGACCACGCTCAACGAGCCGTGGTGCTCGGCGTTCCTCGGCTACGGGTCCGGCGTGCACGCGCCCGGCCGTACCAACGGGGCGGACGCGGTTCGTGCCGGGCACCACCTGATGCTCGGTCACGGCCTGGCCGTGCAGGCGTTGCGGGCCGCCCGGCCGGCCGCCGAGGTGGGCGTGACGGTCAACCTCTATCCGGTCGACCCGGCCACCGACGCGCCAGCCGACGTGGACGCGGCCCGGCGCATCGACGGGCTGGCCAACCGGTTCTTCCTGGACCCGCTGCTGCGCGGGTCGTACCCGGAGGACCTGGTGGCCGACCTCGCCACGGTGACCGACTTCGAGCACGTGCGCGACGGCGACCTGGCGACCATTTCCACGCCGCTGGACCTGGTCGGGGTCAACTACTACAGCCGGCACGTCGTCGCCGCGGCGGTCGAGGGCGACCCGGCCGACCCGGTGCCCTCGTGCTGGCCGGGCAGCGAGGACGTCCGGTTCGTCACCCGGGGCGTCCCGGTCACCGACATGGGCTGGGAGATCGACGCCCCGGGCCTGCGCGAGACCCTGCGTCGGGTGCACGGCTACACCGACCTGCCGCTGTACGTCACCGAGAACGGCTCCGCGTTCGTCGACTCGGTCGTCGACGGGGAGGTCGACGACGTCGACCGGCTGGCCTACTTCGACGCCCACCTGCGCGCCGCGCACGAGGCGATCGACGACGGAGTGCCCCTGCGGGGATACTTCGCCTGGTCGTTGATGGATAATTTCGAGTGGGCCTGGGGTTACACCAAGCGGTTCGGCATGATCCACGTCGACTACGACAGCCAGGTTCGCACCCCCAAGTCCAGCGCCAAGTGGTACGCCTCGGTGATCCGGCGCAACGGTCTGGCCGCACAATAGGCTCGGGCCAGCCATCAGGACGGGTCCCGGCGTCCACCTCCCGCAGGTGGCGCCGGGTCCGCCCGCCGTCGGAGGAGCACACCATGACAACGCAGCGCACCCGGTCGCTCGGGCGCCCGACCCTCGACGCGGTCGCGGCGCGTGCCGGCGTCGGCCGGGGGACGGTCTCCCGCGTCGTCAACGGCTCGCCCCAGGTCAGCCCGGAGGCCCGGGCCGCGGTCCAGCAAGCCATCGCCGAGCTGGGGTACGTGCCGAACCGGGCTGCCCGTGCGCTCGTCACCCAGCGCACCGACTCCGTCGCGCTGGTGGTGTCCGAGTCCGGTGAACGGGTCTTCACCGAACCGTTCTTCGCCTCGATCGTGCGGGGGATCAGCTCCGGGCTGCTGGAGACGCCGATGCAGCTCTGGCTGGCCATGGCGCAGTCGCCGGTGGAACGGGAGCGGGTCGAGCACCATCTGACCAACCAGCACGTCGACGGCGTACTGCTGCTGTCGTTGCACGACTCCGACCCGTTGCCGACGCTCCTGGAGGAGCGCGGGCTGCCCGCCGTGCTCGGTGGTCGGCCCGCCCGGATGCTGCAACCGGGCGCACAACCGGCGTGGTTCGTCGACGTGGACAACGTTGGCGGGGCCCGGCAGGCGGTGGAGTACCTGACCGGGCTGGGGCGCCGGCGCATCGCCACCATCGCCGGGCCGCAGGACATGGGCGCCGGCCTGGCCCGCCTGGCCGGCTACACCGAGGCGGTCAAGGCCACCGGGGCCGGGGTCAACCCCGACCTGATCGCGTACGGCGACTTCAGCGAGGGCAGCGGCACCGCCTGCATGCGCCGACTGTTGGACGTCTGCCCGGACCTGGACGCGGTCTTCGTCGCGTCCGACCTCATGGCGTTCGGCGCGCTGCGTACCCTGCGCGAGGCCGGCCGGCGCGTGCCCGAGGACGTCGCGGTGATCGGCTTCGACGACGCGACGATCGCCCTCCAGGCGGACCCGCCGCTGACCACGGTCTTCCAGCCGGTGGAGGAGATGGGCCGACAGATGGCACGCCTGCTGGTCGCCCGAATCCGCGGCGAGGAACTCGTCGCCCCGCACATCCTCCTGGACACCCAACTGGTCCACCGCGCCTCCGCCTGACCCCCCGGTTCCCCTGCCCCGGCGGCCAAGGGCGTGGGGGCCAAGGGGTGGTGGGTGGGGTTACGCGGTCCAGCGGCGGAGTTCGCGCTTGGCGAGGGAGTTGCGGTGGACCTCGTCCGGGCCGTCGGCCAGGCGCAGGGTCCGGGTCTGCGCCCAGAGGGCAGCCAGTGGGGTGTCCTGGCTGACGCCGGCGCCGCCGTACCCCTGGATGGCCTTGTCGATCACCCACTCCGCCATCGCCGGCGTGCCGATCTTGATGGCCTGGATCTCGGTGTGCGCGCCCTTGTTGCCGACGGTGTCCATCAGCCAGGCCGTCTTGAGCACCAGCAGCCGGGCCTGCTCGATGCGTACCCGCGACTCGGCGATCCACTCCCGGACCACGCCCTGCTCGGCGAGCGGCCGGCCGAACGCGATCCGCTCGTTGGCCCGGCGGCAGAGCAACTCCAGCGCCCGCTCGGCCATTCCGATCAACCGCATGCAGTGGTGGATCCGGCCCGGACCCAGCCGGGCCTGGGCGATGGCGAAGCCGGTGCCCTCGGCGCCGATCAGGTTCTCCGCGGGCACCCGGACGTCGGTGAAGTCGATCTCGGCGTGGCCGCCGTGTGAGCCGTCGGTGTAGCCGAAGACGGTCATGCCGCGGCGGACGACCACGCCCGGCGTGTCCCGCGGGACCAGGACCATGCTCTGCTGGCGGTGCCGGTCGGCCGACGGGTCGGTCTTGCCCATGACGATGAAGATCTCGCAGCGCGGGTCCATCGCGCCGGACGACCACCACTTGCGCCCGTTGATCACGTACTCGTCGCCGTCGCGGGTGATCCGGGTGGCGATGTTGGTGGCGTCGGAGGACGCGACGTCCGGCTCCGTCATGCAGAACGCGGAGCGGATCTCACCCTCGAGCAGCGGCATCAGCCAGCGCTTCTGCTGAGCTTCCGAGCCGAACTCGGCCAGCAACTCCATGTTGCCCGTGTCCGGTGCCGCGCAGTTGACCGCCTCCGGGGCCAGGTGCGGGCTGCGCCCGGTCAGCTCGGCCAGCGGCGCGTACTGCAGGTTGGTCAGGCCGGCGCCGTAGCGCGGATCGGGCAGGAACAGGTTCCACAGGCCGCGCTTGCGGGCCTCCGCCTTCAACTCCGCCAACACCGGGGTACGCGACCACGGGTCACCCGCGGCCACCTGCTCGGCGTGCACGGGCTCGGCCGGGTAGACGTGCTCGTTCAGGAACCGGGTCAGCTCGTCGCGCAGGTCCTCGGTCCGGCTGTCGTATGAGAAGTCCATCACCGCTCCCTGGCGGCGGTCAGCCCGTGCGCGACCAGCGGTGCCACCATCTCGCCGATCCGGTCGAAGCCCTCGCCCAGCGTCTGCCCGAGCGTGTGCCGGTAGTGGATGCCCTCGCAGATGACCGCGAGCTTGAAACAGCCCAGCGCCACGTGCCAGTGCAGCGGCCCGACGTCCACGTCGCCGCGCCCGGCGTACCTGTCGATCAGCTCACCGCCGGTGGGGAAGCCGGCGCGCGGGCCGAGCCCGTCGGCGACCGGGTTGCCCGCAGCGGTCTCGCTGCCGCCCAGCACGTCCCAGTAGGTCAACAGCAGCCCGAGGTCGGCGAGGGGGTCGCCGAGGGTCGCCATCTCCCAGTCGAGCACCGCGTGCACGGTCACCGGGTCGGCCGAGGCGAGGAGATTGTCCAGCCGGTAGTCGCCGTGCACGATCCGGCCGGCGTTCGCACCCTCCGGGGCGGTCGCCGCGAGCAGGTCACGCAGCTCGTCGATGCCGGGCAGCGGGCGGCTGCGTGAACGGTCGAGCTGGCCGGCCCAGCGGCGGACCTGACGAGCCAGGTAGCCCTCCGGGCGGCCGAAGTCACTGAGCCCGACGCTGGACGGCTCGACGCTGTGCAGCGCGGCGAGCGTGTCCATCATCGCCATGGCGAGGGCCCGACGGCGCTCGTCGCCCAGCGGGTCGGTCTGGGCGCGGGTGCGGAACACCTCGCCGGGTATCCGCTCCATCAGGTAGAACGGCGCGCCGATCACCTCCGGGTCGGTGCAGAGCAGCAGCGCGCCCGGCACCGGCACCTCGGTCGACGCCAGCGCCGAGATGACCCGGAACTCGCGGGCCATGTCGTGCGCGGTCGCCAGCACGTGCCCCAGCGGGGGACGGCGCAGCACGACCTCGCGGTCGCCGATGCGCAGCAGGTAGGTGAGGTTCGACTTGCCGCCCGCGATCAGGTGCGCCCGCAGCGGGCCGGCGGCCAACTCGGGACGGTGCGCCGCCAGATAGTCGCCGAGTCGGTCCAGGGCCAGCCCGGCGGGGGAGGCGGGAACGGCCTCCGGCCGCGACGCATCGACGGCCGAATCGCTCATCCGACTAGTTGATGGCAGCCCGCTCACGTTGTCAAGGTCGGATTTTGCCCTCGGGACATGGCCCTGCAACAGGGACGAAATGGTCAACGACCAGGCTGAATACAGCCTGCCGGCCGCACGTCGGCCGGCCCGCCGAGCGGAGGGACAGACATGTTGCTGCGAGTTCGGGTCACCCTGCCGGACCGTCCGGGCACGCTCGGCCAGGTCGCCCGCACGCTGGGCGTCTCCGGCGCGGACATCGTCCAGGTGGTGGTCCTCGAACGACTCGGCGGGCGGGCGGTGGACGACTTCACGGTGGTCTGGCCGGGCGCGGCCCGGGTGGAGCGGCTGCTGGCCGGCCTTGCGGCGATTCCGGGCGTGCGGGTGGACGGCGTGTGGCGGGCGATCGGCGCGCCCACCACCACCGGCCAGGACGCGGAGCTGCTGGCGCAGGTCGCGGCCAACCCGGCCGACGGGCTCGCCACCCTCGTCGACGCGGTGCCCGGGCTGCTGGCAGCCGACTGGGCCGTCGCCGCCGTGGTGCCTGTCGACTGGGCCTCGCGGACCGGAGGCGGCGGGGCGACCGTGGGGCACGCGAGCTGGCGTACCCCGGTGCCCCTGCGCTTGCCGGAGGTGACCCCGCTGCGCGGTCGGTCGGTGACCACGCCCGACGGCACCCACCACGCGATCGCGCCGTTCGGCCGGGCGGGCCTGGTGCTGGTCGTGGCCCGCGAGCACACCGAGACCCTCTCCGCCGCCGCGTTCCACAGCACCGAGGTGGACCGGCTCAGCCAGCTCGTCCGGGCCAGCACGGTGATCCTCGGTGACCGGCTCGACCTGGTCGGCGCGCCTCCGGTGGTCGCCGGCCCCTGAACGGCCCGAGGAGTTCCCGGCTCGACACCACCGGGCAATCGGGCGGCAACAGGCTGGGGTGAGGCTCTTAGGTGGGGAAGGGAGCCAACCATGACGTTGTGGCGGATCCGAGCGACCGTGGACGACCGGCCGGGTTACCTGTCGGTGCTCACGGCGAGCCTCGCGCTGCGCGGGGTCAACATCCTCACCGTGCAGGTGCAGCCCACCGAACAGGGCGCGGTGGACGACTTCCTGGTCGACGCGCCGGACGCGCTCGACGAGGCCGAGCTGATCGCCGCCGTCGAGCGGGGTCGGGGCCGGGACTGCTGGGTGGCGCGCAGCGAGGCGCGCGGCCTGGCCGACCAGCCCACCCGGGTGCTCGGGCTGGCCAACCGGCTGGTGCGTGACCCGGACGCGACGGGCGAGGCGCTGCGGACGCTGCTCGGCGCCGACTCGGTCAGCTGGCGGCCGGCGTCGGTGGGCGTCGACCGGGGGATCATCGGCACGAGCATGTCGCTGGCGGACCCGGCGGGCGGTTCGTTCGCGCTGCGCCGGGCCGCGCCCGCGTTCACCCCGGCGGAGTACGCCCGGGCGCAGGCCCTGGTCGAGTTGGCCGCCACAGTGGTTCGTCGGGCCGCCGAGCAGGTCACCCTGGTGCTGCCCGACGGCGCCGAGGTGGTCGTGCGACCGGCGTGCGCCGACGACCTGCCCGGCGTACGGGAGCTGCACGAGGTGTGTTCGCCGCGCAGCCGGCACCGGCGATACCTGGGTGGGGCGGTGCTGCCACGGCCGGATCGGCTGCGTCGGTTGCTGGAGCCGAGTCGAGGGCTGACCCTGGTCGCGGTGGCCACCGGCTCGGACGGTGCGGCCGAGTCGGTGGTCGCCATGGCGAACCTGCTCGGTGAGGGTGACGAGGCCGAGGTGGCGCTGCTGGTGCGCGACGACTGGCAGCGGCGCGGGCTCGGCAGCGCACTGCTGCGCCGGCTGGCCAAGCACGCCGACGAGGCCGGGTACGCCGCGCTGGTGCTGCACGTCCAGGCCGAGAACGGCCCGATGCTGCGTACCCTGCACCGGCTGGGTCGCTCCAGCTCGACCGAGCGGGACGGCGCGTTGCTCACCCTCACGGTCCCGCTCACCGCCCAGAGGAAGGGCACCCTGCTGACGCCGGGCGCGTAGCAAGGGCCCTTCCGCGGCACCGCGTCAGGTCGCGGGGTAGCTGCTGTAGTCGGGGAAGTTGCCGTAGAGCCGACCGGCGCCGCCGACGGTGACGGCCTGGACGAGGAGGTCCCCGCCGACGAACGCGCCCTTCCAGGAGGCGCCCCGACCGCCGAACGGTTCGTCCCGGTCACCCCGTGACCTCGGCTTGTTGATGCCCACCTTGAAGGCCTGCAGGTCCACGGCGAGCTTGCCGGCCTCCTCGGTGTCGTCGCAGGCCAGCGACGCCACCAGCGCGCCGTTGGAAGCGTTCATCGCGGCCAGCAGCTCGTCGGTGGTGTCCACCACGACGATCGTGTCGACCGGCCCGAACGGCTCGGCGTGCATCAACCGGGACCGGCCCGGCGGGGCGAGCAGCACCGACGGCGCCACGTACGCCGAGGTGTCCTGCCCGGGCAGGAACGGGGCGCCGGTGAGCTTGCCCCGGTGCAGGGGCACCGCGCCGCCGCGTACCGCCTCGTCGACCTTGCGGTGCAGCTCGTCGGCCTTGGCCGCGCTGATCAGTGGTCCGAAATCCAGCTCGGGCAGCGGGGCGCCGGCCGCCCAGTCGCCGCCGACGGCGAGCGGGTGACCGAAGCGGACCGAGCGGACGACCGGCAGGTACATGTCGAGGAACTCGTCGACCAGGTCGCGTTGCACCACGAACCGGGGGTACGCGGTGCAGCGCTGCTTGCCGTACTCGAAGCCCTTCTTCAGGTGCGCGGCGAGCACGTCCCACTGGGAGAAGTTCCAGATGCCCCAGGCGTTGAGGCCCTCCTGCTCGATGAAGTGCCGCTTGTCGCTGTCGAGCAGCGCGGCGGCGACCTTGCCACCGTTGGAGCGGCCGCCGACGAAGGCGACGGCACCGATCTCGGGCGCCCGGACCAGCACCTCGGACAGTTCCTCGCCACCGCCGCTGACGAGGGTGGCGGGCAGACCGGCGCGGCGCATCAACGCGTGCGCGACGGTCAGACAGACCGCGCCGCCCTGGGACGGGGTCTTGGCGATGACGGCGTTGCCGGCCAGCAACTGCACCAGCTCGGCGTGCACCAGGACGCTCATCGGGTAGTTCCACGACGCGATGTTGCTGACCGGGCCGGGCAGCGGCTCGCGGCCGTCGGCGAGCATCCGGTCGATCTCGTCCGCGTACCAGCGGACGCCGTCGAGCGCCCGGTCCACGTCGGCGCAGGCCAGCCGCCAGGGCTTGCCGATCTCCCAGACCAGCAGCATGGCGAGCAGGTCACGGTGGGCGGTGAGTGATTCCAGCGCCTCGCCGACGCGGGCCTTGCGCTCGGCGAGCGGGGTCCGGGCCCATTCCCGGTGCGCGGCGGCGGCGTGCGTGACCGCGGCGCGGGCGGTGCCGGCGTCGAGCCGGGGCAGGTTGACGACGACGGTGTTGTCCACCGGGGTGTGGACCGGGGCGGCCTGGCCGACCGCCCGCCACTCACCCTCGACCAGGTTGTGCAGAGTGGTGACGCCGTCCACCTCGGTGCCGAACGCCTCCGGCGTGGCGGCCACCGCGCGGGCCAGGACCTCGGACCAGGCGGTGCCGTCGGCGAGTCGTAATGCCATCGCTTCTCCTCAGGGTCGACCGGGAACGGCGGCGTCGATGGCACCGCAGATATCCGTACTGTCTCGCGCCGAGTAGCAGGTCGGCAACGGTGCGTCGGCATTTCTGGGGTCGCCGGCCCGGGGTGCCGGGGCGCCCGCGACGAGTCCCGAGATCGCTTCGTGAACGACCGGTGTCCACACGGTCCATGCGGGTGTCCCGCACCGTCCACACTGCCGCTGGGGGCAGTGGGATGAGAGAATCTTCGATACCTTGGCGTCGCCCGGGGCGGAGGTAGCCCTGGTGACCATCGAAGACGCACGGGGGTTCGATGTCGAACACGGGTAGAACCATGTCCAGTTGGCGACCGAGAGGCCGCGGCCGAGGGCTCGCACGGGGACCGCTGATCGGTGCGTTGGCGCTGACCCTGGTGGCCGGGGTAGGTGTCGGCGGTGCGAGAGCGGCGGAACCGGCCAGCTCCGATCGGGCGCAGGTGCTCGCGCTCCTCAAGTCCGGCGGCCCGAGCGTGACCAGTCTCGCCCGCGCCTGCCTGGTGGGTTCCGACGAGGACGTGCAGGCGTTCCTCACCACGGGCCAGCACCAGGCGCGGGCGTACGACGATCGCGTCCGTCTCGCGCAGATGATGAGCCTGAGTGGCCCGACGACCAACGCTGCCGGTCAGGTGGTGCTCGGCAAGACCGAGCAGGACATCCGGGTGTTCCTGGACACCGGCTATCAGGATCCGATGAAGCAGGACCTGCGGATCCAGGTGGGCCGGGTCATGAGCCAGGGCGGGCCGGCGACGAAGGCCGCCGCACAGCAGGCTCTCAACGGTGGCGATGCCGCCGTGGCCGATTTTCTGCTCGTCAAGCAGCAACAGGCCAAGGAGCAGGACGATCGGATCCTGGTCGCGCAGATCATGACGACCGGCGGGCCGACGGTCCGGGCCGCGGCGCAGACGGCGCTCAACGGCACCGTCGAGGACATCCGCTACTTCCTCGATCGGGGTCAGGAGGTCGCGCGGGCGCGGGACCAGGAGATCCTCTCGGTGTCCCAGCTCGCCGAACTGGCTCGCCAGGCCGGGCAGACGGCGGCCGAGGAGACATTGGCGGCGGAAGACGCCTCGAAGCGTGCGGTGACGGCCGCGCAGCTCGCCAAGGAGGCGGCACAGCGGGCTGCGGCGGAGACGGCAGCGGCGCAGGGTTCGGCGGCGAAGGCGGCGGCGGCTGCCGGCCGCGCCGCGGACGCCGCCCGGCGGGCCGCGGACGCCGCCCAGGACGCGACGAATGCCGCCAGCGCGGCAAACCGTGCGGCCCGGGTTGCCGCGAACGCGGCGTCCAGGGCCGCGGCAGCCTCGGCGATGGCGGGCAAGGCTGCCGCGAAGGCATTCAACGCCGCCGGCGCGGCAGCCGGCGACGCGACCAAGGCGGCGGCGGCGCGCACTGCGGCACAGCAGGCGCGAGCTGCCGCCACCGCTGCGGAGACGGCCGCCGCGGCAACCCTGAAGGCGGCCGACGCGGCCGACGCGTCGGGCGCGGCGGCGCACGCGGCGCGCAACGCCGTGACGAACGCTCTGGCCGCAGCTGCCGCTGCGGAGGAGGCCGGCAACTATGCCCAGGCGGCCGGCGGCGAGGCGGAGCGCGCCAAGCGCGCGGCCGCCGAGGCGCGACGGCAGGCCGCCATCGCCGACCGCGCGGCGGATGCCGCCGAGGCACTGGCGCGGGAGTCCGGGCGTGCCGCCCGGCAGGCGTACCAGTTCGCCGTGGACTCGGCGCGGCACGCTCGGGCGGCTGCCGCTGCCGCCGACGACGCGGCGGAGCACGCCGGGGAGGCCGCGGACGCGGCGGCCGAGGCGACTCGCCACGCCGCGTCGGCGAAGACTGCGGCCGACGTGGCGACGCAGGCCGCGACCCAGGCCGAGCAGGTCGAGACCACGGCCCGGCAGGCCGACGTGCTGCGTCTGGAGCTGGAGACCGAGCAGGCTGTCCAAGCCGCGCAGAAGGCCCGCACCGCCGATCTCGACCGTCCGGTCGAGATTCCGTTCGACCGTCCGGAACTGGCCCGGGTGGACCAGGAGACCGCTCGGCTCCTGGCCGAGGCGTCGGCCTCGGGAGCGTCCACCGCGACGGTCCTGGGCAGTGGGCGGCAGGCCGCCCTGCGGCTGCTCGCCGTTGCCGGCCCGTGGACCAGGGCCGCCGCGGAGGACGCCCTGACCGGCTCGGAAGCTGACCTGCGGCAGTTCCTCAGCGCCGGGCGTCTGTTGGCCGCTGAGCAGGACGACCGTGGACGGGTGCTGCACCTGGCCGAGGGCGCCGGACCAGCGGCCTTCAAGGAGGCCGCCAAGGCGGCTCTCGCCGGCGATCACGACGATGTCCGGGCCTTCCTCGACAGCCGGAACTACCCGGGCAAGGAGTTGGACGACCGGGTCAAGGTCGCCCAGATCATGTCCGCCGGCGGCCCCACCACCAAGGCGGCGGCGCAGGCCGCGCTGAACGCCGGTGCGGCCGCGGTGACCCAGTTCCTCCGCACCGGCCGGTACGAGGCCGCGGAGACCGACGACCGGATCACGGCAGCGCAGATCGTCTCCGCCGGTGGGCCCGAGGTGAAGGCCGCGGGTCGGATCGCCCTTGAGGGGCCCCGGGGTTACCTGCGGCACTTCATCGAGACGGAGCAGCACAAGGCCCGTCAGCGGGATCAGGAGGCAGCGACGCACGCCGCCACCGTCACCCGGTACGTCGCCGAGGCGGCCCAGTACGCCGCCAACGCCCAGAAGGACGCGGCCGACGCCGGGTACGCGGCGGCGGTCGCCCGCGAGGCACAGGCCGAGGCGGCGGCGTACGCGCTGGAGGCGAGCCGCTCCGCCGAGTTGGCGGCCGGGTACGCCGCCGACGCGCAGGCGTCCGCGGTGCAGGCCAAGGCGTCGGCCGAGCAGGCGGCGGCCGCGGCGCAACGGGCCCGGCAGGCCGCGGTGTCGGCTCAGCAGGCCGCCCAGGCGGCCACGCGGTCGGCGAGTGAGGCGAACGCGTCGGCCGTGCAGGCCCGCGGCTACGCCGCCGCGGCCCAGTCGTCGGCGTCGCAGGCGAGGGCGTCGGCGATCGCGGCCGGGAAGGACGCCGTTCTCGCGGCCCAGGCGGCGCTCGAGGCGATGCAGATCGCGGTGCAGCGGCAGCGGGAGGAGGAGCAGGCCCGGCTCGCCGCCGAGCTGATCGTCACCGAGCCCGATCCGGACAAGGATCCCTACGATCCCACCACGCCGTCGGACAATGGCACGTTCGGCTCGAAGACTCCGCCGTGGAACGAGCCGACCGCGTTGCTGGAGATGCGGGCGCAGCTCTGGACCACCATGCAGGGCGTCTGCGTGCTGACCACCCAGGCCTGCGCGCTGTGGAAGCACTACTACAACGCCTCGGGTGACGACTTCTCCGTCAGCGTCGACGACTACCTGAGGGACAACCAGTTCAAGGGCGCCGTCAACGCCGATGTGGGTGATCTGCTCGCCGGGGCGCGCACCCGATGCGCCGACAGCGGGCGATCGTCCTGCACGTACAACATCGACAGCATGTGGCGGGGGGTGAGCATGACGGACAACCTGGACTACCGGCTGGGGGTCCGAGGTGTTCAATACCGCGTCAAGGGCAGCGTCACCGTCACGATGGTCAACGGGGTACCCAAGACGGCCGGCAGCTACAAGGTCGACGTCTACAAGGACTGGAACTTCGACGCGGACGAGGAAATCTGGGGCATCTCGTTCAGCGACTACGCCGCCATGCACACGTACGGGGTGGCGCAGGAGTTCACGGTCAAGGGCACGAGCAGTGCCCAGAGCCTGGGCTGACAGATGCTCTCCGCCATAGGGTTGGGACCGATGACCCGGCGGCGGCGTTTGGTGGCGGTGGGCACGGTGTTGGCCGTGCTCGCCGCCGCCTTCGGCGTGGCGCTGTGGGGCAAGGGTCCCTTCGACGAGCGCACCTACCCGTCGAGCAGGTGGGACAAGTCGATGGGCGACATCTTCGACCAGTTCCGGGTCCACGTGCCCGACTGCGCTCTCGCCGACCTTAGGTACTGGTCGGGCGACTATATCGACGACAACCTGTACCTGACGTTCGAGTCCGACGCGGCATGCGTGGACGGCTTCCTGGGAGGCAACGGGCTTTCCGGCGGCACCACCGTCAGTCGGGAGGACGCCCTCCGCTTCCGAGACGACAGGTGCGCGGACTGGGGTTGGTACGAGGACGACACCGCCTCGTACCAGCGCATGCGAACCAGGCCGGTGGTCGGTACGGAGCTGACCGTCGAGGTGACCAACAGCGAGGGGCGACGACGGGTCTACGTGCGGGGCGTGGAGTTCTAGCTCTTCACAAGGCGGCAGGCGGCAGATAGATTGACGCTCATCTGTGGGAGCGCTCCCGAGGCGCGTCCCGGCTCCACCACCACTGCCGCCGGGCACCCGAAACACCCCGAAGCCGTCCCGCCTCGGTCGGGCTGCCCGGCGGCGCCACCGACAGGAGTCCGCGATGTCCTACCCGGAACGGATCCGCCGGCGGTCTGCCGCGCAGCCGGTGCGAGACCAGCCCTGGCCGCGGCGGCTACTGGCCGCCGGGGTGGCCCTGCTCACCGGCCTGTCCCTCGTGGTCACCGGGCCGACGTCGTCGCCCGCCTCGGCCGCGCCGGCGACCTACAACTACGCCGAGGCCTTGCAGAAGTCGCTGCTCTTCTACGAGGCGCAGCAGTCCGGCCAGTTGCCGGACTGGAACCGGGTCTCCTGGCGGGGCGACAGCGCGCTCACCGACGGCGCCGGCGCGGGTCTGGACCTCACCGGCGGCTGGTACGACGCCGGTGACCACGTCAAGTTCGGCTTCCCGATGGCGTTCAGCGCCACCATGCTCGCCTGGGGCGCGGTGGAGTACCGCAGCGGCTACGCCGCGTCCGGGCAACTGCCGCACCTGCTCAACAACCTGCGCTTCGTGAACGACTACTTCATCAAGGCGCACCCGTCGGCGAACGTCCTCTACGGGCAGGTCGGCAAGGGCGACGACGACCACAAGTGGTGGGGTCCGGCCGAGGTGATGCAGATGGCGCGGCCCGCGTACAAGATCGATGCGAGCTGTGGCGGCGCGGACCTGGCGGGGGAGACGGCCGCTGCGATGGCCGCCTCCTCGATGGTGTTCCGGCCCACCGACGCGACCTACGCCGACCGGCTGCTCGGGCATGCCCGGCAGCTCTACACGTTCGCGGACACGGTGCGGAAGTCCTACCACGAGTGCATCACCGACGCGACCAGCTTCTACCGGTCGTGGAGCGGCTGGCAGGACGAACTGGTCTGGGCCGCGATCTGGCTGCACCGGGCCACCGGCGAGGCCAGCTACCTGGCCAAGGCCGAGAGTGAGTACGACAAGCTCGGCACCGAGAACCAGTCCACCACCCGTTCCTACAAGTGGACCATCGCCTGGGACAACAAGCAGTTCGGCGCGTACGTGCTGCTGGCGAACCTGACCGGCAAGCAGAAGTACGTCGACGACGCCAACCGCTGGCTGGACTACTGGACCGTCGGGGTGAACGGGCAGCGGGTGCCGTATTCACCCGGCGGGATGGCGGTGCTCGACTCCTGGGGCGCGCTGCGCTACGCCGCGAACACCTCCTTCGCCGCGCTGGTCTACAGCGACAAGACCACCGACACGACCCGCAAGGCGCGCTACCACGACTTCGCCGTCCGGCAGATCAACTACGCGCTCGGTGACAACCCGCGCAATTCCAGCTACGTGATCGGGTTCGGGGCCAACTCGCCGCGTAACCCGCACCACCGCACCGCGCACGGCTCCTGGTGGGACAGTCAGACCGTGCCCGTCGAGACCCGGCACACCCTCTACGGCGCGCTGGTCGGCGGCCCGTCGTCGGCCAACGACGCGTACAGCGACAGCCGGTCGGACTACGTGATGAACGAGGTCGCCACCGACTACAACGCCGGCTTCACCTCCGCGCTGGTCCGGCTGGTCTCCGAGTACGGCGGCACACCGCTCGCCAACTTCCCGGTCCCGGAGACGCCGGACATCGACGAGTTGACCGTGGAGACCACGGTGACGCAGGCCGAACCCCGGGCCACCGGGCTCAAGGTGATGGTCTACAACAAGTCGGCGTTCCCGGCCCGCGCGCTCACCGACGGCCGGTTCCGGTACTACTTCCGGCCCGACGGCACCGGCCCGGTGCAGGTCACCGCCGGCTACACCCAGGGCTGCCCGTCCCCGACGACGGCCAAGCAGTACAGCGGGGACATCTGGTACGTCGAGGTGGACTGCACCGGGTACACCATCGCCCCCGCCGGTCAGTCGCAGCACCGGATGGAGGTCCAGTTCAAGGTGGGCGTGCCGGAGGGTGGCACCTGGGACCCGACCAACGACCCGTCGTACCAGGCCACCGCCGGGCCCAACCGGAAGGTGCCGCTCTACTCCGGCACCACCCGCGTCTGGGGCGACGAGCCGGGGCCGGTCGTGCCGGACACCACCGCGCCGACCGTCCCGGGTACGCCGGTGGCGTCGGGCCTCACGCCCCGCTCGGTCACGCTGACCTGGACGCCGTCCACCGACAGCGGCGGCAGTGGCCTCGCCGGGTACGACGTCCGCGAGTTCATGGTCGGTAACGACGTGGTGGCCACCCGGCGGGTCACCACGAACTCGATCACCATCGCGACGTTGCTGCCGGAGCGGACGTTCGAGTACACCGTCGTGGCGCGCGACGGCGCGGGCAACGAGTCGGCCGCCTCGCCGAAGCTCACCATCACCACGCCACCGGCCGGCACCGCCGACACCACCCCACCGAGCACGCCCGGCACGCCGGTCGCGTCGGCGGTGACCGCCACCGGGCTCACCCTGGCCTGGACCCCGTCGACCGACAACGTCGGCGTCACCGGTTACCGGGTCTACCGTGAGGCCGGTGCCACCGATGCCTTGGTCGGCTCGCCGACCGGCACCACCCAGGCGCTGTCCGGGCTGACCGCCTCGACGGCGTACCAGTTCTACGTGGTGGCCGTGGACGCGGCCGGCAACACCTCCGCGGCGTCCGCGCCGGTTGCGGTGACCACCGCGGCCCCGCCGGTCGGGGGTGCCTGCAAGGTGGGGTACGCCACCACCGACTGGAGCACCGGCTTCACCGCCACGGTGACGATCACCAACACCGGCACCACCGCGATCAACGGCTGGACGCTGCGGTTCAGCTTCCCGGCTGGGCAGACCGTCAGTCAGGGTTGGTCGGCGACCGTCAGCCAGAGCGGCGCGGCGGTCACCGCCACGAACCTGTCCTACAACGGCGCGCTCGCGCCCGGCGCGTCGGTGAGCTTCGGCTTCAATGGCGCGCACAGCGGCACCAACACGAAACCGACGGCCTTCACCCTGAACAACGCCACCTGCACTCTCGCCTGAGGCACCGAGCGACCCGCAGGACCCGCGTAGATCCGCAAGATTCGCGCACATCACCGGAAGTGCTGCCTCCTCGCGTGGGGAGGCAGCACTTTCCCCTGAGTTGTGCGGATCTTGCCGGAGGCGTCGGCTCACTCCACCAGGTCGTCGGCGAGCAGATCCATCAGCAGGCCGTCGTGCCACCGCCCGTCCTCGCCGCGCTCGTAGCGGCGCAGCACCCCCACCGGACGGAAACCCACCTTGGCGTACGCGCGGATCGCGGCGCTGTTCGCCGCCGCCGGGTCGATCGTGAAACGGTGGTGGCCGTACTCGTCGATGAGGTGCCGGGCCAGGGTGCGGATCGCGTCCACGCCCAGGCCGGCACCGCGTACCGCCGGGTCGAGGAAGACGTCCAGGCTGGCGTGGCGGTAGTCCGGGTCGGCCTCGGCGTACCACTGGATCGCGCCGACCACCTGACCGTCGTGCTCGATCGCGTACACGTGCAGGTCGTCGTCACCGAGGTCGGCGCGGACGGAGCCGGTCAGGTCGTCGCTGCCCCGCCACCACCGGCGTACCTCCGGTTCGGCCCGGATCGCCGCGAGGGCCGGCACGTCCGCGTCCGTCGCCGGTCGCAGGGTCACCGCCCGCCCGCGCAGCATCGGCGTCAGCCCCGGACTTCGCCGTGCTCGACGCAGACCGCCGACCAACCCACCGGCAGCACCTGGACCTTCATCCGCCGCCGGCACCGGGGGCAGAACCGGGGCGGCTCCAACTGACGGGCCGTGGCACAGGCCCGGTGGGCGGTGGCCGTCGCCGGCTCACCGCACCTGTCGCACCACAGCTCGGTCGTCGTCATGGTCGTCACAGCGTGGCGGAGAGCGCCTTGACCGGCATCTTCAACTCGTCCAGCAGTTCCAGGTCGGCGGTCGCCGGCCGACCCAGCGTGGTCAGGTAGTTGCCGACGATCACCGCGTTGATGCCGCCGAGCAGACCGTCGCGGGTGCCCAGGTCACCGAGGGTGATCTCGCGGCCGCCCGCGTACCGCAGGATGGTGCGCGGCATGGCCAGCCGGAACGCGGCGATGGCCCGCAGCGCGTCCTTGCCCTCCACCACCGGGCGGTCACCGAGCGGGGTGCCGGGGCGCGGGTTGAGGAAGTTGAGTGGCACCTCGTGCGGGTTGAGCTCGGCGAGCTGCGCGGCGAACTCGGCCCGCTGCTCGACGGTCTCGCCGAGGCCGAGGATCCCGCCGCAGCACACCTCCATGCCGGAGTCGCGGACCATCCGCAGCGTCTCCCAGCGCTCCTCCCAGGAGTGCGTGGTGACCACGTTCGGGAAGTAGGACCGGCAGGTCTCCAGGTTGTGGTTGTAGCGGTGCACACCCATGTCGACCAGGTCGTCGACCTGCTCCTTGGTGAGCATGCCCAGCGACGCGGCGACCTGGATGTCGACAGCCGCCCTGATGGCGGCGACGCCCTCGCGCATCTGCTTCATCAGCCGGGCGTCCGGGCCGCGCACCGCCGCGACGATGCAGAACTCGGTCGCCCCGGTCGCGGCGGTCTGCTTCGCCGCCTCGACCAGCGACGGGATGTCCAGCCACACCGAGCGCACCGGGGAGGTGAACAGCCCGGACTGGGAGCAGAAGTGGCAGTCCTCCGGGCAGCCGCCGGTCTTCAGCGAGACGATCCCCTCGACCTCGACCTCCGGGCCACACCAGCGCATCCGCACGTCGTGAGCGAGCTGCAGGGCGGCGGGAAGGTGCTCGTCGGGCAGGTTCAGCACAGCGAGGATGCCGGCCTGGTCGAGGCCGACACCGTCACCGAGGACCTGGGTCCGGGCCTGGTCGAGGATCTCTGGCATGGCTCGTACCCTACAAGGCGGCCCGATCAGCCGGAATGACCTGGCAACCCCTATACCGGCCAGCGAGTACCGGCCAGCGAGTGGATCCGTCGGGCGCCGGCGGCGGGTGGTAATTTCGCCCGGCGGGTGTCGGGCTGACCGGCACGGACGGTGGTGAAGGGGTGACGTGGCGGACTGGCTGGCGGCGCTCGACCGCCGCGCGGAGTTGCGGGCGAGGGCCGGGCTGACCCGGCGGCTGCATCCGCGTCCCGCCGCCGACGGGATGACCGATCTGGCCGGCAACGACTACCTAGGCCTGGCCACCCACCCGGAGGTCACCGCAGCGGCCACGGCCGCGCTGTCGGCGTACGGTCTGGGGGCGACCGGGTCGCGCCTGGTGCGGGGCTCCACCGACGCACATCAGGCGTTGGAGACCGAGCTGGCGCAGTGGCTGGGCACCGACCGGGCCCTCGTCTTCTCCTCCGGCTACCTGGCGAACCTGGGTGCGCTGCGGGCACTCGTCCAACCTCGGACGCTGCTCGTCTCGGACGCCCACAACCACGCGTCCCTGATCGACGGCTGTCGGATCTCCGGTGCGGAGACGGTGGTCACCCCGCACGCCGACGTGGACGCGGTGGCCGCCGCACTCGCGGCCGCTCCGGGTCGCCCGGCGGTGGTGGTGACCGAGTCGATCTTCTCGGTCGACGGTGACCTCGCCCCGCTGGCCCGGCTGCACGCCGTGGCCCGCCGTCACGGCGCGTTGCTGCTGGTCGACGACGCGCACGCGCTGGGCGTGACCGGTCCGGCCGGCGCGGGCGGGGTGGCTGCGGCGAAGCTGGCCGGTGAGCCGGACGTGGTGGTCACCGCCACCCTGTCCAAGGCGCTCGGCGGCGCGGGTGGCGTGGTGGCCGGTCCGGCCGAGTTCGTCCGGCACCTGGTCGAGACCGGGCGTACGTTCATCTTCGACACGGCCCTGCCGCCGGCGGTCGCCGCCGGTGTGCACGCCGCGTTGCGGCTGACCCGGGTCGGCGACGATCTGCGCGCGGAGTTGGCCGACCGGGTGGCGTTGGCGGTCGGTCGGCTGCGGGCGGCCGGGTTGACCGTTTCCGCGCCGGACGCGGCGGTGATCTCGGTGACGGCTCCCGGGCCGGACGCGGCCACCGCCTGGGCCGCCGACTGCCGGGACCGGGGCGTCGCGGTGGGTTGCTTCCGACCGCCGTCCACTCCGGACAGCCGGTCCCGCCTGCGGCTCACGGTCAGCGCCGGGGTGCCCCGGGCGGCGTTCGAGCGGGCCCTGGAGGTCATCGTGGACTGTGCACCGTGAGCGCGAGGAGTGAGCCGGGTTTGCGAGCCCCGCAGTCGCGAACAGAGGTGACACCGTGAGCGCGAGGAGTGAGCCGGGTTTGCGAGCCCCGCAGTCGCGAACCGAGGTCGCACCGTGACCGGGTGGGAGGGGCCGGTTCTGGTCACCGGGACCGACACCGAGGTCGGAAAGACAGTGGTGACCGCGACGATCGCGGCTGCCGCGCAGGCTGCCGGGTTGCGGGTGGCCGTGATCAAACCGGGTCAGACCGGTACGGCGGGTGGTGAGCCGGGCGACGTGGACGCGGTCAACCGGCTGGCTGCCCCGCTGACCGGCCGGACCCTGGCCAGCTATCCCGATCCGCTGGCTCCACTGGCTGCCGCCCGGGTCGCCGATCTGCCACCGTTGGAGCTGTACGCGGCGGTGGACGCGGTGCGCGAGGAGGTCGACAAGCACGACCTGGTGTTGATCGAGGGCGCGGGTGGTCTGCTGGTGCCGATGGGGCTGCGTCCGTCGGGGGAGCCGTGGACGATGGCTGACCTGGCGGTGTCGCTCGGCGCGCCGGCGGTGGTGGTCGCCCGTGCCGGGTTGGGCACGCTCAACCACACGGCGTTGACCCTGGAGGCGCTCGACCGGCGTGCCGTGCCGGCCGGTGTGGTGATCGGCGCGTGGCCGGCCCGGCCGGAGTTGGTGCACTGGACGAATCTCACCGATCTGGTGCCGAACCTGCTCGGCGCGGTGCCCGACGGCGCTGGTGCGATGGACCCGGGTGTGTTCCGGCGGTCCGCTCCGGGTTGGCTGACCCCGGCTCTGCACGGGGTGCTCGACGACTGGCGGGTCTGGGCCGAGGAGAGCGGCTGAACACCTGACTTTCGTCGGTGTCCGCGCAGGTCGGGCGTGGGTAGCCTGACCGCCGTGCGGATCCTCGACTCTTCGCCGTCGGGCCGGTCGGGCCGGTCGGACCGGTGGCGTCGTCTGCTGTCGGACGTGCTGCTCTGGGCGGTGGTGGCCGCCCCGGTCGGCTATGCCGGCTTCAGCCCGCCCTACGCGCCGTACGCCTTTCCGCTGGTGGTCGGCAAGTTGTTGCTGCTCGGTGTGGCGGTGGTGGCGGGTCGACGTCAGCCGTTGGTCGCCCTCGTGCTGGTGGTGCTGGGGTCGGTCGTCGACGGCAACTTCGTGTTCGCGATTCCGGTCTTCAGCTACCTCGCCGGGCGGCGCACCGCCTCCGTGGCGTCGGCGGCCGGGGTCTTCGTGTTGATCGTGGCCGGCGGCACGGCGCTCAACCTGGGGCTGCTCGGCACCGGCGCGGCCACCTGGTTCCTGCTCGCCTCGGTGCTGCTCTTCGCGGCGGTGTTCCCCTGGTTGGTGGGCCGGTACCGCCGCCAGCAGCAGGAGTTGACCGACGCCGGTCGCCGGCACGTCGACGCGCTCACCCGCGAACAGCGGGGTGCTGCCGAGCGGATCCGGCTCCGCGAGCGGGCCCGGATCGCCGGGGAGATGCACGACTCACTCGGTCACGACCTCAGTCTGATCGCGTTGCGCGCCGCCGCCCTGGAGGTCGCCGCCGACCTGGACGACCGGCACCGAGCGGCGGCGGGGGAGTTGCGGGCCAGTGTCTCCGCGGCCACCGAGCGACTGCACGAGATCATCGGGGTGCTCCGTGAGGAGGGGGGCGCGTCGGTGCGTCCGAGCGGGGAGACCGTCGCCGATCTGGTCGAGGGCGCCCGGGAGGCCGGCATGGCGGTACGGATGGAGGCGACTCCGGTGGTCGCGGAGCTACCGGCGATGACCGGTCACGCCGCCCACCGGCTCGTGCGGGAGGCGTTGACCAACGCCGCCCGGTACGCGCCCGGCGCGCCCGTCGACGTGTGCCTGACCCGCGAGGGTGACCGGGTCGAGGTGGCCGTCGTCAACGACGCCCCGCCGGCTGGACCGCTGCCCGCCCCACCGTCGCAGGGCAGTGGGTTGCTCGCACTCGCCGAGCGTGTTCGTCTCGCCGGTGGAACGCTGCACGCCGGCCCCCGTACCGATGGCGGCTTCGCCGTACGGGCGGTGTTGCCGGCCACCGCGCCCGTGGAGACCGCCGCTGGGATGGGCCTGGCGTCACCGTCCGACGCCGGGGAGCCCGGTCCGGTGGAGCGGCCGGTGGACGCGGAGCGGCGGCTGCACGACGCCCGCCGACGGGTCCGGCGCAGTCTGCTCGTGGCACTCGTGGCGCCGGCCGGGTTCGCCCTGGTGCTCTCCCTCGTCTACTACCCGCTGGCGACCGCCGGGACGGTGCTGGACCGGGCCACCTTCGACCAGATGCGCGTCGGGACGACCCGGTCGGAGCTGAACGGGTTGCCCCGGCGGCAATTGGAACGCCCGACGACGGCCGACCGGGACGGCTGCGAGTACTACACCGACGGCAACTTCCCCCTCGCACAGCCGACCTGGCGGCTCTGTTTCACCGACGGCCGGTTGGCCAGCAAGGAGTGGATCGCGTAGTGGACACCGACACGGCCGGGGTGGAGCGGGTTCGGGTGGTCCTGGCCGACGACGAGGCGATGATCCGCGCCGGTGTCCGGGCCATCCTCGCCACCGATCCCGGCATCGAGGTGGTCGCCGAGGCCGGCGACGGGCACCAGGCGGTGGAGCTGGTCCGTGCGCACCGACCTCGGGTCGCGCTGTTGGACATCCGGATGCCTCGGCTGGACGGTCTGGCCGCAGCCGCCGAGATCCGTCGGGTCGTGCCGGACACCGCGACGATCATGCTGACCACGTTCGGCGAGGACGACCACGTGGCGCGGGCGCTCGGGCACGGCGCGAGCGGGTTCCTGCTCAAGGCCGGCGACCCACGTGAGTTGATCGCCGGGGTGCACGCGGTCGCCGACGGTGGCGCGTACCTGTCGCCGAGGGTGGCCCGCCGGGTGATCGAGCTGGGTGCCGGTCGGTTGGCCCGCCGGCCCGTGGCGCGGGACCGCACCGCCGGGTTGACCGAGCGGGAACGGGAGGTGCTGGCCCTGGTGGGGGCGGGGTTGTCCAACGCCGAGATCGCCCGCCGGCTGCACCTGGTGGAGGGCACCGTGAAGAGCTACCTGACCAGCATCTTCACCCGGTTGGACGTGCGCAACCGGGTGCAGGCGGCGATCCTCGCGTACGAGGCGGGGTTGGTCGACGGCTGAGCGAGGGCCCGCGACGGGCCCCCGCTCAGTGCACGCTCTACGCGTCGCGGCGGCGCAGCACGGCCCGGCCCAGCAGCAGCGCGGCGGCGGCCCACCCGGCGAGCAGGAGCAACCCGACCAGGCTGGGGTACGGCTCGGTGTCGCCGGCCAGGAAGTGACCGCCGGCCACGCCGGGGAACACGTCGGCGATCCGGTTCAGCACGTCGATGTCCGGCTCCTGGAGGGACAGCGGCACGATCATCAGGGTGGCCAGGAGCACGGTGATGGTGAGCACCGCACTGCGCAGCGCGGCGCCGAGGCCCAGGGCGAGCACGCCGACCAGCGCCAGGTAGGCCGCCACCGCCGCGATGTCGCCGATCGTGCCGGCGGCCGGGGCGCTGCCCCACTCGCCGAGCACCGGGCGGGCGACCAGGGCGCCGACGCCGCCGAGCAGCAGGCCGAGGGCGAAGGTGACCGCTCCGGTGACCACGGCCTTGCCCAGCAGTACCCGGCCGCGCGACGGGGTGCACTGCAACGTGGTCCGGATGGTGCCGCTGGTGAACTCGGCGGTGATCGCCAACAGGCCGAGCGCCAGCACCACGTACTGGGTCAGCTCGACCGAGTCGATCAGCACGCTGCCGACGGTGACGATTCCGCGGTCGTCGGCCGGGTCGTCGTTGGTGTTGTCGTTGGCGGCGTAGATGGCCAGTTGGCCGGCGCTCGCCGCCATCACCAGCAGCCCGGCCAGGGCCGTCCACCAGGTGCTGCGCACCGAGGAGAGCTTGGTCCACTCGGCGGCCACGACGCCACCACGGGTACGGGTGCTCATCGCGCGCCACCTCCGGTCGGTCCGCCCGCGTACTCGACGCTGTCGGCGGTGAGTTCCATGAACGCCTGTTCCAGTGACGCGCCGTGCGGGCTCAGCTCGTGCAGTCGTACCCCCAGTTCGTGGGCCAGGTCCCCGACCCGGTCCACGGTGGTGCCGGTGACGGTCAGGTCGTTCCGGTCGGCGGCCGTGACGGTCGCGCCGGCGGCGGTGAGGCGCGCGGCGAGGGCGGCCAGGCCGTCCGGATGTGGGCTGCGGACCCGCACCGCGACCGGGCTGCCGGCGATCACCTCGTCGGTCGGCGCGTCGGCGAGCAGCCGTCCGCGACCGATCACCACGAGCTGGTCGGCGGTGAGCTGCATCTCGCTCATCAGGTGGCTGGACACGAAGACCGTCCGCCCCTCGTCGGCCAGTGAGCGCATCAGGTGACGTACCCAGCGCACCCCGTCCGGGTCGAGGCCGTTCACCGGCTCGTCGAACATCAGCACCGGTGGGTCGCCGAGCAGCGCGCCGGCGATGCCGAGCCGCTGGCCCATGCCGAGGGAGAGGGTCCGCCCGGGCTTCCGGGCGGCCCGTGCGTCCAGGCCGACGGTGTCCAGCACCTCGTCCACCCGTCTGGTGGGGATGCCGTTGCTGCGGGCCATGGACAGCAGGTGCGCCCGGCCGGACCGGGTCGGGTGGATGGCCCGGGCGTCGAGCAACGCACCCACCTCGTGCAGCGGCCGGCGCAGGTCCCGGTACGCGCGCCCGTCGACCAGGGCCTGCCCGGCGGTGGGGCGGTCCAGCCCGAGGATCATCCGCATGGTGGTGGACTTGCCGGCGCCGTTGGGGCCGAGGAACCCGGTGACCCGGCCGGGCGCGATGTCGACGGTCAACGCGTCGACCGCGACGGTCGCGCCGAAGCGTTTCGTCAACCCACGTAATGTGATCATGCGTTGACGCTAGGCGAGTGGCCCGTTGCCACACCGCGCCCGAACGGCACCTCCCGACCCTGACTTTCGTCATGCCCAGGCGGCGTCAGAGCACGTAGTCCTCCAGCAGCGCCGGGGTGAGCCCGGCACGGTGGATCGCCTTCAGCGCCGCGAGGAGGTCGTCCATCAGCGCCGGCCGGAAGTGCATGAGCAGCACGTCACCGGGTTGGACCACCTTCTCCGGGGTCTGGAAGCGCACCTTCCCCTCGTGGACGGTCTCGGTCCAGTGGAAGACCGCCTTCGCGCCGCAGTCGTGGGCGGCCTTCAGCGTGGTGCTGTCGTGTTCGCCGAACGGTGGGCGGAACAGTGTCGCCCGCTTGCCGAACACCGCCTCCAGCTTGTCCGCGGCCCCGCAGATCTCCTGCTTCTGGTAGTCGTACGACCGGCCGGCCAGCGAGTTGTGGTTGATGGTGTGGTTCTCGACGACCCCGCCCGCGACCTGGATCTGCCGGAAGTACTCGGGGTGCTCCTCCGCCGCCGGGGAGTTCAGGAACATGGTGACCGGGATGTGCGCCCGCCAGATGAATTCGGCCACCGCGCTCGGACGGGCCAGCCCACCGTCGTCGATGGTGATGAAGGCGACCTTCTGGTCGGTCGGCAGGCGGTGCCAGAACGGGGCCGTGCCGGTCGCGGGCAGCGGCACCGGTTGCGGCGGTGGCGCCTCGGGGAAGGTCGGCACCTGGGACAGGTACCACTCCAGGCTCCCGGGAGTGGGCTTCGCCGTCGCGGACGGCGAGGTGGACGGCGCGAACGGCGAGGCGGACGGGGTCGGCTGGTAGGCGGTGATCCGTCGGGCGTGCACTACCGGGCCGGCTGTGCAGCCACTCAGCACCAGCAGGGCCAGAACTGGTACGACGGCGAGGATCCGACGAGCAGGGGTCGCTGACACGCCCGGAAACCTACCGAAGCGATGTCAGCATCCGGTCAGGCCGGTGCTACCGGCGAGCGCCGGACGACGAAGGCGTCGGGCATCCGGAAGGTGAGATTGTCCGGGCACCAGGGCGGACGGACCACCCGCACCCCGTCCAGCAGCGGCGCGGCCTCGGCCACCACCACCGCCGCCTCCATGCGCGCCAGCACGTCACCGACGCAGCGGTGCGCGCCCGCCCCGAACGCCAGGTGCCGGCGTGACCCGCGTTGGCCCGGGCGGAACTCGTCGGGCGACTCGACCACCGCGGGGTCCCGGCCCGCGCGGCCCAACCACAGCACGAGGCTGGTGCCCGCCGGAACCGCCGTCGGGCCCAACGTGCTGTCCGTCGCCGCCACCCGCCGCCAGGTGACGATGGGCGGTTCCAGCCGTAGCCCCTCCTCCACCACGTCGGCGACGGCGACCTCGCCGGTGCGCAGACCGGCCCGTACTGCCGGCTCGCCCGCCAGCCGGTGCAGCAGCAGGGTGAGGAACTGGGAGGTGGTCTCCTGCCCGGCGACCAGCAGGAAGAAGAGCGCGCCGACCACCACGTCCGGCGGGTGCCCGGCCGCGCGCAGCTCGGCCGCCAACCCGCCACCGGTGGCCGCGAAGTCGCGCAGGACGCGGTGGAACCGGCCCACCTCGGCGGCGAGTGTCACCTGCCGGTCGGCGTCCAGCGGTGCCCAGAACAACTCCAGCGCGGCACGCGCGAAGTCCTTGACCGCGCCGACCGGGGCGTCCGGCAACTCCACCAGCCGGGCCAGCACCAGCAGCGGCAGGTCGGCGGCGAGGTCCGCGTACAGGTCGACCGACTCGCCGGCGTCCAGCCTGGCGGCGAGCTGGGCGACCCGGTCCCGGACCAGCGCGGTGAGCCAGGGCCGTTGCGCGGCGACCCGGGCGGGATGCAGCGCGTCCGCGACGATCGACCGGATCCGCGGATGGCTGGCACCCGAGTTGTTCGCCAGGGTCGGCGGTAGCCGGAACCGGTGCCCGGCGAGCACCCGCAGGGCGGTCACCGGCATCGGCGTCACCGCGTCCAGCGCGTTGTCCGGCCGATAGGTGACCGGGTCGGCGAGCACCTGACGGACCAACGCGTGCCGGGTGACGACCAGGTGGGTGCCGCCGACGTGGTCCGGCACCCGGGCCACGTCCGGCCATGCGGGGTCGGCCACCTGCGCCCAGCTGCGGAACAGCACCCGGACACGCTAGCCGGAGGCCCCCGGCAGCCCGGCCCGCAGTCGCCAGACGGTGGTGCGCTTCACCCGGACGCTCTCCAGCGCCTCCGGCACCGGCACGTCGTACGCGGCCAGCTCGTCGAAGCGGTCCCGAGGCAGGAACGCCCGGCCGGGGTCACCGACCAGCGTCGGTGCGCCGGCCCGGGTGGCGCGGAGCAGGAACCGCAGGAACCGGCGAGCCATCGCGTCGCTGTAGAAGACGTCGCCGGCCAGCACCACCTCGGCGTCCCCGGCGTCGTCGTCGAGGATGTCGCCCAACTCGGCGTCGACGCGTACCCCGTTGGCCTCCGCGTTCAGCGCGACCGCCGCGACCGCCAGCTCGTCCACCTCGACGGCCCGCACGGACGCCGCGCCGGCACGGGCGGCGGCGATGGCCACCAGGCCGGAGCCGGAGGCGAGGTCGAGCACCCGGCGGCCGGCCACCAGCTCCGGGTGGTCGATCACGTAGCGGGCGAGCGCCTGCCCGCCGGCCCAGGCGAACGCCCAGAACGGCGGCGGCCGGTCGCTGGAGAACTGGCCCTCGGTCAGCTCCCACAGCCCGATCGGCTCGTCCGCCTGGTGCAGGCGCACCTCGGGGACGAACGCCACCGGGGTGAGCCGGGCGTGCAGCCGGACGAAGGTGGTGGAGAGCTCGGACACGTCGGCGATTGTCCCAGCGGCCCGACTCCGGGCGTGTCGCGGGGGAGCGGTGACCGGTTCACCACCCTCGGTGAAAACGCCTCCCGTCCTTACCACCCGGTGCGAACACACCCGTCTGGTCGGGCCCACCCGCTGCTCCTAGCGTTGCCAGGTGGAGACGACCGAACGGAGGGCGGCGGTGGTGACGGTGTGGCGGTACGCGGTGCGGGTCGGGGTGGTGCTGGCCTGTCTGAGCGGGGTGGAGCTGGCATTGGCCGCCCCGGCGCAGGCGGCGTTCACCACCGAACTGAGTGGGCTACCGGCCCGGTTCACCGCCGGTGAGCAGGTGCGCACGGTGTCGGCCGTCGTCTCCCGCACCGACCGGCGCGGAGGCTGCGTGAAGGTGCGCTGGTCGATGGTGCTGAGCGTGCAGGGCCTCCGACTCGACCAGGTCAAGATGGACCGGGTGGAGGAGGCCGGCGACTTCCCCCTGGAGATCCGGACCGACGGTGACGTGGCCCGGCTCACCGACCGGGAGCTCGACCCGGGCACCCTCTGCCCGGGCCGCACGGTCACCGCCCGCTACCGGGTGGCCTTCGCCGAGGACGTCACCCAGGGGCGGGTCACCCTCGCCGCCGAGGCGTACGACGCCAACTCGCGCCTGCTGGCCCGGCAGACCGCCACCCGTTCGGTGGTCGGCGTGGGCGGCACCCCGACCAGCACACCGAAGCCGACCGTCACGCCCTCGGAGCCCAGCGAACCACCGAGCGCGCCGCCCGAGGAGGAGAGCACGTCGGTGGAGGAGCCGGTCGGGGACTACCCGGTCGACGCCGCGCCGCCGGCGGCCGGCCGCCCGGTATCGCAGTCCGGCGGGTTCGGCGCGGTGCAGGCCGCGTTCCTGCTCGGTGGGCTGTTGCTCTTCCTCGGGATGGGCCTGCTGCTGCGGTTGCGGCAGCTGACCCGGGCGCCGGTCGACGGGGCCGACGGGGTCGACGACCCGCCGGTGGACCGGCGCTGGGAACGTCCCACCGTCGACAGGTGGCGACCGGCCCGCCGTTGATCGGAGGCCGTGGGGGCCGAGGGACCTGCCGCCGGCCCCCACGGTGTCACTTCGAGAACGCCTGGAACTCGGCGATCCTGACCTGGGACCGGGCCGGGCTGGCGGTCGCGCAGTCCGTCGTCGTGGCCGGGTCGTCGTCCTGCTCGCCCGCGTACTGCGGACCACCCGTGCACTGGCTCGCCAGCACCTCCAGTCGCAGGTGGGTGGCGAGGGTGGTGGGCACGGCGAACGTCCGGAGGTTGATGTCCCGGACGTACGCCCGGTACGCCCCGCCGGGGAACGCGTCGCCCGCGCTGGTGTAGATGCGCTGCCACCGCGCCGGGTCGGCGCAGTCGGTGGTCGTCGCGTCGCAGGCGGACACCGCGAACGAGCGCAGCGCGCTGAGCGTGTTCTGAGTGCCGGTGTCGGCGTCGCCGGTGATCGCCGGGCGCAGCATCGCGCTGACGTTCACCCGCTTGACCGTCTGCGGGGCGGACCCCGGCAGCGCCACGGTGAGCTGCCGGCCGGCCACCCCGTCCAGGCTGGCCCAGTTCGTCGCCTCGGTGTCGTCGGCGACCCGGTCCAGGTTGACCCCGTCGCCGGTGATCGTCGCCCCGGAGGCGGTGGACACCAGGTTGCGGCTCATCCGCAGGTCCAGGTAACCGTTCCGACCGGCCTTGGCCACCGTGCTGAGCCGCTGGTGCCCGAAGCCGGGCGCGACGGCCAGCAGGTCGTACGTGCCGGCCACCATCTCCACGGCGTCCGGGATCGGCGTCGCTGGGTCGGTGTCGCGCGCGCCTCGTACGCCCCGACGTACACCCGGATCGGCGCGTCGGCGCTGTCCCCGCGGGGGCGCAGGGTGAGCGTCGCGTTGCCGCCGCGCGGCGAGGCGAAGCTCGGGGTCGGGTCGGTGTCGCCGGCGCCGTTGGTGGTGGCGTCCCGGCCCATTCCGGAGCGGGCGAACTCGGCCCAGATCAGGTCCTGGTTGGCGCCGCCGAAGCGCAGCAGGTCGGCGGTGAGCATGTTGTCCCGCATGTCGAGCATGCTGACCTGGCTGGCGGCCTGGAGCAGGAACGAGACGGCCGGGTTGCAGCGCGCCTGCCGCCACTGGTCGGTGAACGGGTACTCGTAGCGACGCTCGGGGCTGGCGGTGGCCGGGACGATCGGGGTGCCGGCGCCCCAGGAGAGCACCGTGTTGGCGGAGTTGCCGCGCGAGGTGCCGGTCGGCGGGCCGGTCGCCAGGTCGACGTCCCAGGGCCGGCCGCTCGCCGGGTCACGGAACGCGGCCGCGCAGCCGGGCTCGGCGTCGCCGCACCAGCGCACCCGGGGGTCCTGCCCGGGAGCGAGGTCGGTCGGCGGGGTGGCCGGGTAGACCGCCCAGCTCGGGTTGTCCGAGTCGAAGTCGACCAGGTCCTCCCGGACCAGCACCTTCCCGGTGATGCCGTCGACGTAGGTGGTGAAGGCCGTCGGGTGGTCGCTCTCCGCGCCGATGAGGCTCACCTCGTACGCGGCCCGGTTGCCGTCCAGCGGGGTGGGCACGGCGACCGGCCGGATGCTGTGCCGGGCCACCGCGGCGGCGTCCAGGCCGGCGTCGGCGAGGGCGGCGGCGTACGCCTGCTCGCCGGTGAGGGTGGCCGGGGCCGGCGCGGCGGCGTCCCGGGTCAGCGAGGAGCTGACCGAGAGCACCGTGCCGTCGGCGACCGCCACGGTCACCAGGCCGTCGTGGCCGGCGGGCAGGTCACCGAAGCGCTGTCGCAGGGTGACCACCGCGCCGTCGCCGATCGGGCGGACCAGCACCCGGTCCATGGCGGCGACCGCCGTGTCGTCGAGGCCGAACAGCTCCCGGTTGTCGGCCAGGTAGCGCCGGGCGGCAGCTTCCGGGTCCGCCGGCAGGCCGGTGGCGAGCGGCGTACGGGTGGGGCCGAGCGCGTGTGGGGTGCCGAGCCGGTTCCACCGCACGCCGCTGTCGAGCCGCCGGGCGAGGCCGCGCTGGCGGGCGTCGGGTGCGGCCGTACCGGTGCGGTTGTCGACGTCGGCGGCCTCGTGGTGGCCCTCGGCGAACGGGCCGGAGCGGCCCGTTGCCGCGGCCGGCGCGTCTCCCGGCGCCGCGGCGGCACCGCTGCCACCGGGCAAGAGGGCGGCGACCACGGCGGCGGCCGCCAGTACGGGGATGAGCCGGCGTCGACGCCGGCTCATCCGTGATGTCCACTCCACTCCGGTCTGGGCACGGGACCTCCTCGTGGGAGCGAGGGCCGGCGCGACGCCGACCCGACGCAGGCGTGGTGACGCATGCGCATCTGTGGATGCCAGGCGGACCGGGGCGGCACAAGGTCATCGGTGACCCTGGGTGCCGTCGGGGTGACGCGCGGCGGCGGATCCGCGCCGCTCACGAACGGGCCGGAGCCCCCGGCGTGGCGGGCTCCGGCGCGGCGGCGGGTCGGCGGAGCAGCCCGCTCAGTTCAGGTCCTCGCGCAGCGCCTCGTGCAGGCGGGGCGCCAGGGTGCGCGAGTAGGTGGCGGTGAGGTGGGCGGCGTCCCGGTAGATCAGCACGCCGCCGATCACCGGCGCGCAGCGCTCGGCCGGGCAGATGGCGTCGTTCAGGTCGACGAAACGGATGTCGTCGAGTCCCTTCGCGGCCTCCGCCTGCGGCTGGCTGATCTCCAGCGCCTTCTCTCTCGGCGCGCTGCACCTGGTCAGCTTCTCCGGGTTCTTCGACACGCACTCCGCGACGTTGAACGGGAAGTAGGGGGTGTCCCGGATGACCACGGTCCGGACGCCGGCGTCCGCGAGTTCCGACCAGGTGTCCCGCAACGCGTCGGTACGCGCCCGCAGGGCGGCCACGCCCTGCAGCGGTTCCCCCTTCGGCACCGGCTGGTAGGTCAGGCTGGAGAGGATGAGCAGCTGCGGCTTGTCGGGGCCGGTCAGGGTCGCCCGGAGCCGCTTGTTCCATTCCGTGCAGGCGTCGAACGGGGTGTTCGTCTTGTACAGCACCGGCGTGTTCTCCACCGGGCAGCTGCCCTTGATCTGGGTGATCAGCCGCCACTTGTTCGCCTCCGCGACGGCCTTGAGCGCCGGCAGCCAGTGTGCCGCGTGCGAGTCTCCCGCGAGCACCATGGTGAAGCTGGAGTTGGGGTCACCGTACGAGCAGGGCCGCGGTTCGTACTCCGTCACCTCGAGCAGGCAGTCCTGCTGGTACGTGTCCGGCAGGTCCAGGGGGGCGGAGAGCGCGTCCGGCGTGATGGTGTCGACCCGGTCCACCGGCACGCCGGCCGGGCTGCTCCGGGGCTTCCTGCCCAGCACGTCGGCACCGAGGGTGGACCGTCTCGGCTCGGCCGAACCGCTCGCGGAGATGTCGAGCGGCGGCATCATGGCGGCGATGTCGGACGGTGGCCTGGCCGGCGGCCATACGGTCAGCTGGAACAGCAGGGCGGCGATCACCGGGGCGCCGGTGGCCAGCGTGCCGAGCTGGGCGGCCTGCCGGGGCAGGACCACCGAGAACCTGATCGGGTTCTCCACGAAGCGGTAGGTCAGCGCGGCCGGTACGACCGACAGCGCGACGACGGCGAGCCCCGCCGCCGGACGGAGTTCGCCGAACTTCGCCTCGGCGGCCACCAGCAGCGGCCAGTGCCACAGGTAGAGCGAGTAGGACAGGGCGCCCAGGGCGCGCATCGGCGGCAGGCCGAGCAGCAGGACGGGCCCGGCCCGGCCGGCCGCCGCGCCGGCGGCTATCACCGCGGCCGCGCCGAGCGTCGGCAGCAACGCGAGATGGCCGGGGAAGGGCAGGTCCGGTGTGGTTACCAGCGCGGCGACGACGATGGCGGCGACGCCGGCCCAGCCGAGCGCGGCGGCGAGCACGCGGGGTATCCGGATCAGGTGTCTGCCGAGGATGGCCAGGCCGGCGCCGAGGGCGAGTTCCCACATCCGGGTGGTGGTGACGAAGTAGGCGCGGGCCGGGTTCGCCTCGGAGAGATGGATGGACCAGGCCAGCGAGGGGATCGCCACCAGCGCCAGCCCGATCAGCAGGCGTCGTTCGAGTCGACCCCGGTCCAGCCGCCCCCGGTCGAGCCGGTGGCGCCGTCGGCGCAGGGTCCGGGCGAGGACGAGCAGCAGCATCGGCCAGATCAGGTAGAACTGCTCCTCGACGGCGAGGGACCAGAAGTGTTGCAGGATGCTGGGGGCCTCGTCGGCCTGGAGGTAGTTGACCGCCTGTTCGGCCAGCCGCCAGTTCATCGCGTAGAGGCCGCTGGCCAGCACGTCCCAGCCGGTGCTCGACCAGCGCAGGCGGGGCAAGAAGAGGTACGCGAGCAGCAGGCTGGCGACGAGGACCACGCCGGCCGCGGGCAGCAGGCGCCGGGCCCGGCGGGTGTAGAAGTCCACGATGGAGATCCGGCCGGTGTCGGCCAGTTCCCTGACGAGCATGCCGGTGATCAGGAAGCCGGAGATGACGAAGAAGACGTCGACTCCGACGAAGCCGCCGGGCAGACCGTTCACCCCGGCGTGCCCGATCAGCACCAGGACGACCGCCAGGGCACGCATCCCCTCGATGTCGCCTCGAAAGTTCGACCCGTCGCCGTGGCCCCACCGCTTCATGTCCCACCATTCCGCCGCGCGGGCCGGTCAGCCGGCTCTCGTGGCTCCGATCCTGGAGGTTTCCTGGCAGGTGACGCTATAGGAACCGAAGGGGCTTAGGGGGCGTTTTTAGCTTAGTGTCCGATTGGCCGAGTTGCCGCGCGAGGTGAGGGTCGGCGTGCCGGTCGCCGCGTCGACGTCCCACGGTTGGCCGGTGGCCGGGTCGCGCCAGGCGGCCACGCAGCCGGGCACCGGGTCAGCGCACCAGCGCACCCGGGGGTCCTGCCCGGGGCCGAGGTCACGGGGCGGGGTGGCCGGGAAGACCGCCCAGCTCGGGTTGTCGGAGTCGTAGTCGACGAGATCCTCGCGGACCAGCACCTGTCCGGTGCCGCCGTCCACGTAGCTGGTGAACGCGGCGGGGTGCTCGGTGTCCGCGCCGATCATGGTCACCTCGTAGGCGGCCCGTGGCCCGTCCAGCGGGGTGGGCACGGCCACCGCCCGGATGGTGTGGCTGGCTACCGCGCCGGGGGCCAGCCTGGCATCGGCGAGCGCGGCGGCGTACGCCTGCTCGGCGGTGCGGGTGGCCGGTGCGGGGGTTCCGGCGTCGCGGGCCAGCGAGGAGCTGACCGAGAGCACCGTGCCGCCCGCGACCGCGAGGGTGACGAGGCCGTCCGGCCCGGCGGGCAGGTCGCCGAAGCGTTGCCGGAGGGTGACCACGGCACCGCTGCCGATCGGCCGGACCAGTACGCGTTCCATGGCGGCCACCGAGGCGGCGTACAGCCCGAACAGGTCGCGGTTGGCGGTCAGGTAGGCGCGTGCGGCGGCCTCCGGGTCGGCGGGCAGCCCGGTGGCGAGGGGGGTGCGACCGGGGCCGAGCGCCTGCGGGGTGCCGAGCCGGTTCCACCGGACGTCGGGGTCGGCGGCGCGGGCCAGGCCCGGCTGGCGGGTGTCGGGTGCTCCCGTACCGGTGCGGTTGTCGGCGTCGGCGGGCTCGTGGCCCTCGGCGAACGGTCCGGAACTGCGCTCGGCGGACGGCGCGCTGCCGCTGGGAGCCGCGGTGCTCACGCCGGTGGGGAGCAGCGCGGCGACCGTCGCCGTCGTCGCCAGGACGGCGATGAGCCGGCGTCGACGCCGGCTCATCGGGGGTGACCACTCCGGTTGTGGCACGGGACCTCCTCGTGGGAGCGGGAAGGCCGGCGGTCGCCGGCCGTAAGTGCGCGGTGACGCATGTACATCTGTGGATATCAGTCGGTCGTGGTGGCGGCAAGGCCCGTGGACGTCGACCTGTCGCGGGATCGGGGTACGCCGAAGCCGCCCTCCGGGCGTGCCCGGGGGCGGTCGTGGTGTGCGGTGCGGTGCGGGCGGGCGAGGCCGGTGGCGGGGCCGGTCGGCTACGGATCAGGCTCCGGATTCGGCGTGGTCAGTCGCCCGGCGCCCAGTCGGGGTCGCGGCCGAAGGCGGCCAGGAGGTGGTCCTGCTCGTCGGCGTCGTCGGGCACCCGTACGCCGGTGTGGACCAGGTTGTTGCGCCGGTAGTCGTCGATCTGCCCGGTGAACCACTGGGCAGCCACGTGCACCGCGTCCGGGTCGAGCCGAGGCTGCGCGCCGATCGCCACGGCCAGGTCCCAGCCGTGGATCAGGTGCTCGGCGACGAGTTGCCGGAGGTATTCCGCGGCCGGGGTGTCGCCACTGGAGAGGTGCACGGTGCGGTCGATCGTGCCGGGGTGGGTGGCGGCGATCTCGGCCTGTGCGGCTGCCTCCCGGGCGGTCGAGATCGGGTCGGTGCCGAGCTGGTCGCCGTCGAGCCGGTCACCGACCTCCTCGATGGTGCGGCCGGCGAGCAGCGGAACGCTCCACCGGGCCTCGCTGACCACGTGGTTGACCAGCGTGCGTACGTCCCAGTCCGAGCAGGGCGTCGGGTCGGACCACTGGCCGGCCTCGACCTGGTCCACCCGGTCGACGAATTCGGCCAGGCTCCGGCGGTACGCCTCCAGCAGATCCATGCTGCCGATTGTTCCGGTCGGCGGGGCGGACCGAGCCGTTTTGCCCGGCCTGGTGGGGGATTGGTGCTGGCTGCCCGGCTCAGTCCAGGTCGGCGGGGTCCAGGCCGAGCTCCCGGGCGGTGACCAGCCGGACCCACTCGCCGAACTGTCGGCGGGAGATCACCCGGTCGTGCACGGCGAGTTGGACGGCGAGCCCGTCCATGACCGCGCTGATCCGCCAGGAGGCCCCGTCCGGGTCGGCGCACTGGAAGGTGCCGTCGGCCACCCCGGTGGAGATCACCTCGGCGAGGTCCTGGCGCCAGCGCAGGTCGAGCCGGCGGGAGACCTTCTCCAACTCCGGTGTGCGCAGCGACTCGGACCAGCCGTCGATCCACATCGACCAGGAGGTTGCCCGCCCTGCCGGGGTGTAGAGCCTGAGGATTTTGCGGAGCTTGGTCAGCGGCGAGGCCGAGGAGCGGGTCACCGCGTCCAGTCGCGCGAGGTCCTGCTCGACCGCGTACGCGAAAGCCTGCGCGAGCAGCCGTTCCTTGGTGGCGAAGTGGTAGAAGACCAGAGCCTGGCTCACACCAGCGGCATTCGCCACGTCCGCCGTTCGGGTGTTGGCCAGACCGCGCTCCACGATCACGTCGCAGGCGGTGCGCAGCAGGGCATCCAGGCGGATCTCGGCCGCACGTCTCGTCACGACCGTTACCGTAGCCCATCCGAGTGAACACGAACAGTTACCGCTGCGTGCTGAGCGCACGCTGTGTCAGTCGGAAGCCGGACACTTCCTCGGGGTGCCGTCGGTCGTTCTTTGGGGAAGCATTCATCGAGGTCTGCCGCCAGAGACGGGCGTGCGGGCGCGACCGCCGGTCGATCTGCGACACGGTGATGACGATCGTTGCCTGATGGTTTCGGAGTGTGACCGTCGACAGCGGGTCGGATCACCAGACCATCCTCCTAGGAAGCCCGCCGGGAATGGCGGTGGTCTCGTCCGCGGCGGGCAGGACGCGCCGAGGCGACCCCGAGTTGGCAGTCGTTCACCGGCTCGGCTAAAGTTCTCATCCGTCACCCGGGAACGTCCGGGGGCGTGCGGACGTAGCGCAGCTGGTAGCGCATCACCTTGCCAAGGTGAGGGTCGCGGGTTCGAATCCCGTCGTCCGCTCGGAGCTGCCGCCACGCATGACGGGGGCAACCTCGGTGGGGTGGCCGAGAGGCGAGGCAACGGCCTGCAAAGCCGTGTACGCGGGTTCAAATCCCGTCCCCACCTCGGCAACAAGCACGGGCGATTGGCGCAGTGGGAGCGCGCTTCCTTGACACGGAAGAGGTCACTGGTTCAAACCCAGTATCGCCCACCACGGGAAAACGGCTCGTCACTGGAAGACCCGGTGACGAGCCGTTTCGCATTTGGCGCCGAACGTCAGTCCACGCTGAGCCGGTAGCCGATTCCGCGTACGGTCTGCACGCCCAGGGTGGCGTCCGCGGCGCGCAGTTTGCGTCGCAACCGCTTGACCGCCGAGTGCAGGACCGACGTGTCGCCGAGGTAGGCGCAGCCCCAGACCGACTCGAAGAGCCTCTCGTACGTCCAGACGCCGACCGGCGCGCTGGCGAGCTGGGTGAGCAGGCGGTGCTCGAGTCGGGTCAGGGTCAGCGGCTGCCCGCGCCACGTCACCATGTGGTCGAGGGGGTCGATCGCCAGGTCACCCAGGTCGATGCGGCCGGAGGCGGGGGTCGGACCCGTGGCGGTAGCGGAGACGGCGGCCGGAGAGGTGGCAGCGACGGTGGACCCGGCCGTAGGGCTGACCAGCGGGGCCGGTCCGCCGGTCACGGGCGGGCCGATCATCGCCTGCAACTGGGCGAGGTCGGTGCAGATCACCAGGGTGCCGAGCCCGTCGAGCCGCCGCACCATTCGTTCGCGTACCGACACGTCAGCGGTCACGCAGAACACGAGGGACACGCCATCGATCACTGTTGTACCTCCCCAGGTGCCAGTGAAAGACAACGCTGTCTGAACCCCATAGTCAATGGTTTCCGGCTGGTAGCCATCGTGATCCACTCGGATTCGCTGACGTCGCGCCATCCCGGCCGGTCGGCGGGTACGGCTCAGAACGTCAACACCCGGAACTCGCCCACCGGCCGGAAACCGAGGCGGCGGTAGACCGACTCGCCGATCGGCGACGAGGTGAGTGCGGCGGTGCGGGCGCCCCGCTCGCTGCCCAGGCGAAGCGCCGCCCTGGTCATCGCCGCGCCGACGCCCCTGCGGCGCTGCTCGGGCTGCGTACCCACGAAATAGAGCGTGACCAGGCCGTGGCTGAGCCAGGCGACGGCCGTTCCGACGACCTGGCCGTCGTCCAGCCGGCCGGCCAGTCTGATCACCGTGCCGTCACCGGAGAACGCCTTCTCCCGCTCGATCGTCGCCGCCACGCCGTCCGTCGGGATTCCGGACACCCGGGCATAGGCAGGGACGAACGCGGCCAGATCGGTGGTCTCGGCGATGTGCAGGCCGGCCGGGGTCGGATCGTCCGCCGCCTCGTCGATCACCGCGGTCATGATCGGCAGGCGGGCGATCTCGGCGGCGCCGAGGGAGACCAGGCCGTCGGCCGTGCCGCGGTCGCTGTCCGGACCAACCCACCACACCCGGGGTACGCCGTGCAGGCGCTGCCGCGCCTCGGTGAGCGCGTCCTGCGGTGTGCGCCCGGCCACGCGCAGCACGCCGTTGAGGGTCGGGTGCGGCACGTCGCTGCGGTAGGTCGGGAGATCCGGACCTCCGACCGGGCCGATGTTCCAACCGAGCAGGTACGCCCGGTGCGCGGCCAGCACCGTGTCCAGAGACTCCATGAGCTGGATCGTAACGCGGAGCCGGACACCCCTCGGCCAGCGAAAACGGCTGTGACCGGCAATACTTTGTCGATCGTTCCAGATCGCGGGTAGCGTTCAGGCGTGGCCCGCACCCGTGAGTTCGACCTCGACGCCGCCGTCGAGGCCGCCATGGACGTGTTCCGACGCAAGGGTTACGAGGGCACCTCGATGCGCGACCTGTCGGAGGCGACCGGCCTGGGCAGCGGCTCGATCTACGCCGCGTTCGGCAGCAAGGACGGGCTCTACCTCGCGGTGCTGGACCTGTACCGGCAGCGGTACGCCGCGCCGATGGTCGATCTGCTGCGCTCCGGCAACGACGCGCGAGCGGTCATCCGGGAGGTGTTCATCGGCGCGGTGGACGACATCACCGGCGACGGCCGGCACCTCTCCTGTCTCATCGTCGGCGCGTCAATGGAACGGGCCCACCAGGACGTACGGGTCGCCGATCGGCTCCGCTCGACCACCCGGTCCCTGGAGTTGGCGCTCTACGACCTGCTGGCCGAGGCGCAGTTGCGGGGCCAGATCGCGTCCGACCGCAGCGCCACCGACCTGGCCGGCTTCCTGGTGACCAGCCTCCAGGGCCTGCGGGTGATGGGTGCCATCAACCCGGACCGGGCGGCGCTGACGCGGTACGCCGAGGTCGCGCTCACCTGCTTGGACTGACCGCCGGACACGGTGGTCGGCCGTTACCAGAATCAGGAGTCGGTCGAATATGAGAGCGGTCGGACTGCTGCGCTACGGCGGGCCCGAGGTGCTGCGGGTGGTCGAGCTTCCGACGCCGCACGCCGGCCCCGGTGAGGTCCGCATCCGGGTACGCGCGGCGGCGGTCAACCCGGCGGACACCCTGATCCGGGCCGGTATGACGCCGGTGCGACTGCGCGGCAGCGACCCGCTGCTGCCCGGCCAGGACATCGCCGGCACCATCGACGAGGTGGGCTCCGGCACCAGTGGCGCACTCGCCCCGGGCGATTCGGTGATGGCCATGGTCAATCCGACCCGGGCGGCCGGCGGCGGGTACGCCGAGTGGGTAGTGCTCCCGGAGGCCTGGGTGGTGCCCGCTCCGGCGGGCGTGTCACCGGCCGAGGCGGCCACTCTGCCGTTGAACGGATTGACCGCCCTGCACGCCCTGGATCAGTTGCGACTGGCGTCCGGCAGCACCCTCGCGGTGACCGGCGCGGCCGGTGCCGTCGGCGGCTACGTGGTGCAGCTCGCCAAGGCCGCCGGTCACCGGGTGTTGGCCGACGCGGCGCCGGGTGACGTCGACCTGGTCGCCGCGCTCGGCGCGGACGTGACGGTGATCCGAGGTCCGGGTGTCGCCGACCGCTTCCGGGAGCACGCCCCGGACGGGGTGGACGCCGCTGTCGACGCCGCGTTGTTCGGCGGCGCGCTGTTGCCGGCGGTGCGCACGGGTGGTGCGGTCGCGCTGCTGCGCGGCGGGCCCGATCCGGCGCTGCGGGCGCAGGCCGACCAGCGGAGGATCGGCATGGTGTCCGCGTACGTGCACGAGTACGACGGGCGTCGCGACAAGCTCGACCTGCTTCGGCGGCTCGCCGAGGAGGGCGCGCTGACCCTGCGGGTCGCTGGCCGGTTCCCGCCTGAGGAGACGGCCCGCGCGCATCAGCTCCTGGAAGCCGGAGGGGTACGCGGCCGGTTGGTCATCGAGTTCTGAATCCGCCGGCGGCACCAGGCGCGGTCGGGCCGGTCGCCTTCAGCAAGGCGGCCGGCCCGGAATCACGGTGGTCTGGCGGCTCCGCCAGCGATGGAAGTGGTCGTGTCACATCGGCGGGGCGATGTCCCGCCGCTCCTCGACCTGGCGGTACTCCACCGGTTGCTCGGTGGTCGTGACCACCTGGCGGCGCCGGCCCCAGATCAGCGTGGTCATGATCAGGCCGAGCACGCCGGCGCCCATCAGGATCCAACCGACCACGTCGAGGTTGATGCCGCCGACGCTTGCGTCCAGTGCGAAGGTGAGGATCGCGCCGAGCGCGATCAGGAAGATGCTGGTGCCGATACCCACGACAGCCTCCTTAAGGGGGTGTGGTGCGCTGTCGAGCCCTTCAGTACCCCGGTGGCGACCAGCGCAACCGCCGCCGCCCAGGGTGCCGCGCCAAGCGATCTTGGCATCGGGTAGAGTTCACCTGTCGCCGACGCGAGTCGGGGACGTGCGGACGTAGCGCAGCTGGTAGCGCATCACCTTGCCAAGGTGAGGGTCGCGGGTTCGAATCCCGTCGTCCGCTCTCGATCTGCCCCATCGGGGCCTGGCTGCCGGGTTCGGCGGTCACCACGGGCGATTGGCGCAGTGGGAGCGCGCTTCCTTGACACGGAAGAGGTCACTGGTTCAAACCCAGTATCGCCCACCATCTATGCAAGCAGGTCAGCTGGCCCGTTACCGGTTATCCGGTAGCGGGCCTCGGCTTTTTCGGCTTCCCACCTGCCAGCAGCCGGTCACTCACCGGCGCGGAGTACCTCGCTCAGCCGGTCGCGTCGCCGCAGCGCCGACTCGACAGGTACGACGGTGGCGGCCGCCGCCAGCAGCGCCACGCTCACCAGGCCGAGCAGCCACCACGGCAGGACCGCCGCCGGTTCGACGGCTTGGCCGGTGAGCAGCCACAGGTCGAGTGGGCCGAGCGTCAGGCGTGCGAGCAGGACCCCGAGTAGCGGACCGCACACCGCGGCGACCACTACCGGCGGCAGCAGCTCTCCGGCGGCGACCCAGCGGACGTCGCGTGGCCGCAGGCCGAGGGTCCGCAGCCGGGTCAGGGTCTGCCACCGTTCCGACGCACCTGCGGCGGCGGCGAGCGCGAGGCCGAGCAGCCCCAGCGCCAGCAGCACCGCGGCGGCCGTCCACGCCAGCCGTAGTAGCCCTGCGGTCAGCGGAGCCACTCGCTGCGCCCGCAGGGCGTCCGCGCGCAGCACGACGTCGGCGGCGACGCCGCTGTTCGACACGGCCCGCGCCGCGCCGGGGCCGGTCACCCAGACGGTGTTCGGAACGGCGGGCAGTCCGGCGTCGGCGAGGGCCGCGGCGTCCACGATGACGACGTCGCCGGCGCCGCCGACGGAGGGAGCGGTACCGACCGCGGCGAGACGGATCGCCGGGGCGTCGTCTCGGGATAGTTGCAGCCGAGTGCCGGTCCGCAGCTCGCCGTCGCTCGATCGGACCAGCGCCGGGACGTCCCCGGGACCGGGTGCCGTGAGCCGGGCCAGCGCCGGCGCGTCGGGCAGCGGGGTGGTGGCCAGCAGGCGCTGGAACGCGGCGGCGTCCACGATGACCAGGCGAGGGGTGAGCGGTGTCGATTCGGTGAAGACGCGTGCCGAGTCGGTCACCTGCGCGACGACGACCTGCCCCACCCCGGGTTCGGCGGCGATGCGTTCGGCGAGTGCGGGCGTGGCGGCCCCGGCGCCGACGTCGAGGCGGGCGTCGGCGCCGACGGTGCTCCACGCGCCGTCGGCCAGACCCCGGGTGACGGTGGTGCCGAGGATGAGCGCGAACGACGCGAGCGCCGTGGTGCTGACCAGAACCAGCAGCGGTAACGCGCGTCCGGCCGTCGTGGCCGCCTGGGCGGCACCGAACACGGCCAGCGGGCGGCGCGAGCGTAGGGCCTGGCGGAGCGCGCCTCGCGCCCCGAGAGGCAGCAGCCGGAGCAGGACGAGCGCGCCGACGAGCGCGCCCAGAGCGAGGGCGCTGATCGGCAGGATCAGGTCGCCGGTCAGCTCACCGGTGTCGCCGTCGGAGCCGACGGGTAGGAGCCCCCGCTGGTGCAGTGTGACGAAGGCGGCGACCGCGGCGATCAGGACAGCGGCCTCCACGGCGGCGCGGCGTAGCTGGCCGGTCGCCCGGATCCAACGCCGAGCGGCCGGGTTGGCGGGTTGGCGCCGGTCGCGGCTGGCGCGGGCGGCGGCGAGGATGCCGAATGCCGGCCCGGCGACGGCACCGGCCAGGACCACGGGCACGGCCCAGGTCCACGAGACGCCGGGAGCAGCCGCGCGGGCGAGGACGAGCCCGACGGCGGCGGCCGACAGGGACACCACTGTGGACTCGATGATCAGTTCCGCACCGAGGTCGGGTAGCGCCGCGCCACGCTGCCGGGCGGCGCTCAGCGCCGAGGCACGGCGGCGGACCAGCAGGTCGGCGGCGAGTAGCAGGACCAGTACCGTGGCGGTCAGCACCCCGGCGAGCAGGACGGCGGCCTGCGCGGAGGTGGCGCTGATCTGTGTACGGGCGGCACGCAGGGCGGTGTCGAGCTGCGATTCCCACCTCAGGGACTGGTCGCGTTCGCTTGATGAGCCGGAGGTTGCCTTGAGTTTGACCACCCGGCTGGCGAGCGGCGCGGTGGCGTCCCAGGTGAGCGCGTCGGGAACGGGTGCGAAGTGGATGGTGCGCCGCAGTTGGTCCTCGTCGACGGCGAGCCGGGCATCCGGTAACGACTCGGGCGACAGCAGGCCGGCGAACCGCGTGGTCCCCTCGCCGTCCGCGCCGGGCACGGGGCGCAGTAGCGCCGGTGCGAGTCGCCAGGCGGGGTCGGCGCTGTCCGCGGGTCGGTAGATCCCGCTGATCCGGACGTCTTTGTCACGACCCTGGCCGTCCTTGACCGGGATTCGATCGCCGGGGCCGAGGTCGAGTGCGGCGGCGTCCGCCTCGGAGAGGCCGATCTGCACCGGCCAGGGCGGTCCGTCGTAGGGGGTCTCGACGTACTGGTCGGAGACGGTGGGGCCGGGCGCGTTGCCGGCGATCCAGGTCACGTCCGGGCCGCCGAGGTCACCGGACAGGTAGGTGAACTGGAAGGTACGCGGCACCGTGCCGTCGGTGATGCTGAGGATCGGGCCGTTGACGACGGCGACGGGCGGGAGCAGCGCGGCGTCCAGGTCGGGTCCGAGCGCGGATGTCGCCCGGGTACGGAAGTCGTCGACGTCGTCGGCGAGGCGGGGCATCCGGACCCGCCCGCCGGTCGGGCCGTCGTCGCGTTCCCAGTCGGCGTGTACGAGGACGTTCGCGTCGTGGCCGGCGCGGCGGACCGTGTCCTGGACGGCGTCGTCGGCGGCGGCGCGGAACAGCGCCGGCACGGCCCCGGCGAGCAGCGCGACGGCCGCGATGACAGTGGCGGTGAGCAGCAGCGGGCCGGCATCGGTACGGCCACGGCCGCGGATGCTGGGCCAGTGCGGCGCCGGCCACCGGCGGGTCGCCCACCGGTTCACGGCGCCACCCGCAGGTGCGCGGCGTCGGCCCGGCGGACCTGGACGGTGACCACGACGGCGACCGCCAGCAGGCATCCGGCCAGCAGTACGGCGAGCAGTGCGGCCTCGGCTGGCCACGGCCAGTGCGGCTGGGCGGCCGGGACGGGCGCGGCGCCGGTGTCGGAGCGTACGAGCAGCGGAGCGACGACCCGGGTGGCGAGCGCGCCGACGGCCGCACCCGCCGCGAGCAGGGGCAGCAGAACGCCGACGTGCTGGCCGAGCAGCACCGCTCGGATGTCGCGCCGGGACATCCCCAGGCCGCGTAGCCGCGCCACCTCGACAGCGCGGACCTGTAGGTCGCAGGTGACGTGCAGGACGACGCCGGCGAGCAGCAGCAGGGCCGCGGCCGGGACGATGAGCCGGAGCGCGGCCGGCAGCCCGGCGCCCAGCGGGCCGCCGGTGAGGCGGGCGGTCTCCGCCTCGCGGGTCGTGACGGCCCCCAGGTGCAGGGCGGTGACCCGCTCGGCGGCATCGGGACCGGCCGGGTGGCCGACCCACCAGGCGTCGACCGGGAACGTCAGGTCACCGGTGAGGACGCGTGCGCGGGACAGCGTGTCCAGGTCGGCCAGGACGGCGCCGGCGCCGGGGGCGGACGGTACGGTCGGCACGACCTCGGTGACGACGACCGGGACGGGCGTGGTGCCGACCGTGACGCTGAGCTGGCTGCCTCTGTCGGCACCGACCTCGCTGGCAAAGCGGGCGGACACGGCGACGGGCACCGGGCCGGGGTCCGGGAAGGCGGTGGCGACGAGGGTCCGGGCGGCGTCCTCGGCGCCGCCGAGGTCGACGGTCGCGGCCATCCGCAGCGCGGTTCCCGTCGACGTGGCGGCCACCATGACGGTCGGGTCCCGCAACCTGCTCGGGACCGGTGGCGCGGACGTGGCGGTCCAGTCCGATTCGTCAGTGGACCTCTGCGCCGACCCGGCGGGCGGCACGGTGAGCGTGACGGCTACCGCGACGGATCCGCCGACCGCGTCGGCGGTGACCGGTAGGGCGACCGCGACGAGGCGCAGCCCGTCAGCGGTCGCGCAGGCGGGCAGCCGAAACTCCCGGCCGTCGAGCGGTACGGCGGGACCGGTGCAGGACGTGCGTAGGCCGGTGGCGTCCTGCAGTAGCAGCCGGGGCGTCACGGCGGGCGAGGTGCCGCCGGTGGCGGTCCCACTCAGGACGAGCGGGGCACCAGTCGGAACGGCGAGGCCGGTGACCCGGGTGCGTGGTGCCAGCGCGGCACCCACGTCCGCCCATCCGCGGTCGCCGTCCAGCCGACCGCGCAGCAGCGCGTCGGCGCGGGTGGTGTCGACGGCTACCAGGCGCGGCGCATCGCCGGCGGTGCCGAGCCACTGACCGACGGCCGTACCACGGTCGAGGGCCGGACTCACCGCCCCCGCGGTGGCCGCGCTGACGACCGCGCCGTCTCCGGCCACCGGCGCCGTGCTGAGGGCGAGTGTCAGGTCGGTGCCGACGGCGAGCGCGGCCTGGTCGCGCTGCGACTGGTGCCAGGTGGTGTCGAAGGCGAGGCCGAAGGTTGCGGCCGCGCAGGCGAGCCCGACGAGCAGCCCGGCGGCCACCGCCTGGGGTCGGCGGGCGGCCTCGGAGACCGCCAGTGGAAGCGCCAGCCCACGCGCGCGGTACGCCAGCCGGTCGGCGCCGCGCAGGGTGGGAAGTACCACCCGGAGCGCGAGGGCGGCGCCTGCGGTGAGCAGCAGCGCCGGCGCGAGCACCCGGACCACGTCGGCGCGTGGGTCGGCGGTGGTGGGCTGCGCGTACAGCTGCCACCACCCGGCGGCGGCGAACACCGCGAGCATCAGGTCGGCGCCGGATCGGGCCAGCAGTTCGCGGCGGGTGCGCCGGTCGCCGGCTGCCGGGACGGGCCGGATCGCCAGGACGGTGAGGACAACGGCGAGCACCAGCGCGCCGCCGGCGACCGCGAGGACCTGGGCACCGGCGATGGCCGGCCGGACGGTCAGGCCGGCGTCGTCCAGCGGCGGCAGGTGGGTCAGGCCGGCGTGCAGGGCCGACGAGGCCGGTATCGCGAGCGCGGCGGCGACGGCGGCGACGAGCCCGGCCTCGAGTGTCGCGGTGGCGGCGAGTCGGCGACGGCTGGTGCCCACGGCGGACCGCAGGGCGGTCTCGTCGGCGCGTATGCCCGCCGTCAGCCGGCCGGCGAGGACGAGTGCCGTCGCGGTCAGGACGCCGCCGAGGACGGCGATGGCGAGCACGACGGCGGCGGTGACGTGCCGTTGGTCGTCGGCGGCCCGCAGGGTCAGCGGCAGGTCGGAGGCGACACGGGCGAGCGTGACACGGTCGCCGAGGGTGCCGGCCAGCCGGCGGTCGGCATCGCGGACGCCCCCGGCCACGGCCTCCAGGTCGCGGCGGTTGGCGTGGGACAGGTCCGGATGGGCGGTGATCTCCATCCGGTCGACGGTGGCTCCGGTGGTGACCAGGTCGGCGAGGTCCACGAGGAACGGGCCGTAGGCGTTGACCGGCTGCATGAAGCGGCCGTCCCGGTAGCCGATGGCGGAGCCGGCCGCGTTCAGCGGGTCGCGTTCCCAGCCGCGCCCCGCCAGCGGGCGTACCACACCGACGACGGTCACGTCGACGGCCGGGACGGGCGGGTGGGCCAGCTCGGCACCGAGGTGCACCCGGCTACCGGGGGTGAGGCCGAGCAGTTGGGCGGTGGACTCCAGCAGCACCGCGTCGCCGGGGTGCTGTGGCCAGCGCCCGGTGACCAGCTCGGCTCGGGCCGGCAGATCGTCCAGCCCGGACAGGTACGCCTGGGCCCCGACGGTGGTGCCCTTGGCGAGTGTGGGTGGCAGCGCCCGCAGCACCGTCGACGCCCGCGCGGTTGTCGTCACCGGGAACGGCGTGAGCGTGGAGGCCACCCCGGTGCGGGTGTCGGCGACGACGGACGGCGTGTCCGGGCCCTCGACGGTGCCGGTGTAGACGGTCACGTCGACGGCGGCGGGCTCGGCGCGGGCCATGGCGATCTCCAGCGCCCGCTCGGCGGTGCGGGTGACCAGCAGGGTGCAGGTGCCCAGCAGGGTCGCGCCGATGGTGACGACCCCGAGGAGGGCTGCCAGCAACGGCCACTGCGCGCGGGCGCGCCGGCTGACCAGCCTCAGCATCGTCGCGTCACCCGGCGTCCGGCGCGGGCTCGTACGGCTGCCCGGGCGCCTGTTCGTCGAGGCGCCCGTCGTGGATGCGGATGACCCGGTCGGCCAGGGCCATCATCACCGCGTCGTGCGTCGACACCAGTACGGTGACGCCTTCGGATTCCACTATCCCGCGTAGCAGGGCCATCACCGACAGGCCCGTCTCGGCGTCCAGTTGCCCGGTCGGCTCGTCGGCGAGCAGTAGCCGGGGCGAGGCGGCCAGCGCGCGGGCGATCGCCACCCGCTGCTGCTGGCCGCCGGACAGCTCGGCGGGCCGCTGCCGGGCGTGGTCGGCCAGACCGACCAGTTCCAGCAGCAACTCGACCCGCCGCTCGCGATCGGCCGGGGTGACGCGGGCCAGCCGCAGCGGGGCGGCGACGTTCTCCGCGGCCGACAGCACCGGGATCAACCCGAAGCTCTGGAAGACGTACGACACCTTTTCGCGGCGCAGCAGGGACAGGCCGTCCTCGTCGAGCGCGGTGACGTCGGTGCCGTTGACGTGTACGGTGCCGGCGTCCGGGCGGTCCAGGCCGCCGACGACGTTGAGCAGGGTGGTCTTGCCCGAGCCGGACCGGCCGACGAGCGCCACCATGGAACCGGCGGCGACGTCGAACGACACGCCGCGCAGGGCGTGCACGACGGTCGGCCCGGTGCGGAAGCGCCGGTGTACGTCGCGCACGCGCAGCAGCGGCTCGCTACTCATTCGTCGCTTCCCGAGTCGGGGCGGATCGTGATGTGGTCGGGTTCCAGGGCCAGCCGGACCCGTCGGGTCAGCGCCAGCGCCTGGCGGAACTCGCGGGGCACCTGGACCCGCCCGGCCCGGTCCATCACGGCGTACTCCTCGGCGATCACGTGGGTGCCGCCCGCCGCGTCGGTGGTGGTGCGGCGCAGCACCTCGCTGCTGGTGCGCCCATCCCGGATCGCGACGGTCCGTTCGACCTGGCTGCTGACCGCCGGGTCGTGGGTCACCACGACAACTGTGACGCCGTACCGCCGGTTGACGTCCCGCAGCACCCCGAAGACCTCCGCGGACGTGGCGGCGTCCAGCTCGCCGGTCGGCTCGTCGGCGAGCAGGACCCGCGGCTGGTTGGCCAGCGCCACCGCGATCGCGACCCGCATCTGCTGCCCTCCGGAGAGTTGCCCGGGACGGCGATCGGCGCAGTCGGCGACACCGAGGCTGTCCAGCAGTTCGGCCGCGCGCTCCCGGCGCTCCTCCTTCGCGGTGCGGGCCGCCGTCATCGGCAGGTCCACCATCTCCCGTGCGGTCAGGTAAGGGATCAGGTTGCTCGCCGTCTGCTGCCGTACGAACCCGACGGTGTGCCGCCGGTAGTCCACCCGGTCCGCGCGGGACATCGCCAGCAGATTCCACCTGTCGACCCGGACCCGTCCGGCGGTCGGGGCGTCGATGCCGGCCAGGATGGAGAGCAGCGTCGACTTGCCCGACCCGGAGGCACCGACGACGGCGACCAGCTCACCGCTCTGCACGGCCAGGTCCAGCCCTTGCAGCGCCTGCACCTCGATCGAACCGGTCTGGTAGATCCGCACCAGGTTCTCGCAGACGATGAGCGCATCCCGGCCGAACTCGGGTGCCCGCGCGGATGGCTGCGGCAGGGACAGCGGTGTGCTGGACATTCCCTTCTCCGTCCGGGTCGTGCCGACGTCGAGCCAGCCTCGGGTAGCGGTCGGGCCCACCGATCGGGTACGTGGTGTCACCTGGACGGCACGCATGGTTGCCAAATGCGTCAAGAGCCTCGATTGCCGGTGCTGACGCAGATTGAAGCAGTTTCGCAATCGGCGGCTGCGTTGACCATGCCCCTGGGCGGCTTTCCTGCATCCTGGGCGAGGCCTGCGGTTCTGCCACGGGCAGATCCGCTACCGGTGAAACGGGGTGCCATCGGTCGGCCCGCGCCGGCAGGGTGGCGTGCATGAGGCTGCTGGTGCTGGGCGGTACGGGATTCGTGGGCGGCGCGATGGTCACCGAGGGCGTACGCCGTGGTTGGTCGGTGACGGTGTTCAACCGAGGGCTGCACGGCGTGGTGCCGCCAGGCGTACACCGGTTGCGGGGTGACCGGACCGCGCCGGACGGCCTGGCGGCGCTGGCCGGCGGTGGGTGGGACCTGGTGGTGGACACCTGGGACGGTGCGCCGCGCGCCGCCCGCGACGCCGCCCGCGTTCTGGCCGACGTGGTCGGCCACTACGGGTACGTGTCCAGCGGGTCGGTCTACACCGACCACTCCACCGTCGGGTTGCATGAGGACTCCCCGGTGGTGGACGCCGACGCGGACTCGGTCGACGGCGACTATCCGCAGCTCAAGGCCGGTGCCGAACGTGCCGTACGGGAGGTGTTCGGCGACCGGGCGCTGGTCGCCCGGGCCGGTCTGATCCTGGGCCCGGGGGAGGACATCGGCCGGCTGCCCTGGTGGCTGCGGCGCATCGAGCGCGGCGGTGACGTGCTCGCGCCCGGGCCGGCCGACCTGCCGGTGCAGTACGTCGACGTCCGCGATCTGGCGGGATGGATGCTGGACGCCGGCGCCCGACGGTTGGGCGGCACGTTCAACGCGATCGGTCGTCCCGCGCAGACCACGATGGGTGAGCTTCTCGACGCGTGTGTGGCTGCCACCGGTGCGGATGCCCGGCTGCGCTGGACCGATCCGACGCGGATCCTCGCCGCCGGTGTGCAGCCGTGGAGCGACCTGCCGATCTGGATGCCGATCGGTCACCCGTACCGGGGTTTGCTGGAACAGGACGTGACCCGTGTCCTCGCCGCCGGGTTGACCTGCCGGCCGGTGACCGAGACCGTCGCCGACACCTGGCGGTGGCTGCGCGAGGTCGGTGCGGTGCCGCCGCGCGCCGGGCGACCGCAGCGCAGCTCGATCGGACTGGACCCGACCCGGGAGGCCGCGCTGCTCGCCGCGTGACCGCCTCCGCCGTCGCTCAGGTCGACACCGCCGGCAGGTCGAGCACCTCGTCGACATCGCGGCGGGGGGTCGGTCGGCCCGGCTGGCCGTAGCCGATCCGCAGCACCATCTGCGGCGTGCCGAACCGCCCCAGCGACAACCGCAGCTGTTCCCGCGCCGCCGGCACCTCGATCGGTTGGGAGAGCATCGAGACAGCGAGCCCGGCGTCGGTCGCGACGAGCAGCAACCGTTGCAGGGCCTGGCCGGCGATCACCTGGTCGACGGCCGTGTTGCCGACCGAGCCGAGTACTCCGACGAGGGGTTCCGGCTCGAAGTCGCGTCCCGGGGCACGGTCGCGCCCACCGAAGCCGCGCGTCGGCAGGACGTCCTGCGGCTCGCCCTGCGGGCCCCCGGCCGAGGCGGGTACGCCGTCCGGCGCCGGCTCCCGGCGCAGCCACCGCTCGCTCTCCGCCCGGTACGCCGGGTCCCGCTCCAGCACCCGGTGTGCGCTGCGGGCGATCTCGCCGAACGCGGAGACCGCGCTCACCCCGATCAGCAACTCCAACCAGCACTGCTCGGCACGAGCCGCCTCGCCCAGGCGCCACCGGACGTCGGCCGGCACCCGGTCCGGCCAGAACGGCAGCCGGTTGCTGAAACGGCGGGGGATGGCCGCGTAGAGGCTCTGCTCGGCGGGGGAGGGGCGACGTGGGGTGTCCGGCACCAGCCGGGCCAGCAGGTCCGGCTCGGCCGGGTCGGGCCGCAGCCGTACCCGAGCCGGGATTCCGGTCACGGTCAGCGCCATCCGCAGGTTGAACAGCGCCGCGCCGCAGGCGATCCGGACACCCCAGCCGCTGGGGTCGGTCGCCGGCAGCCGGCGGGTCGGGTCGGCCAGCACCTCGATGCCGCCGTCGCGCAGTCGCAGCCGCCACGGCTGGGTGTTGTGCAACGACGGTGCCCGGACCGCGTCCACGGCGGCGGCCCGTAGCTGGGCCTCGGTGTAGCCGATGTCCATGGCGGTGCCCCTCTCCCGGCGGGCCGACGGCTGACGGTGCGACGGCTGGCGTACCTCCACGCTGCACCGTCGGGTCGGCCGTTGAGCAGGGCCGGACGTCCCGATCGGTGGGGACCGACCGCCCTCGGACGTCGGCCCGACCCGGTCGGGACTTTCGGCCCGTGCGGTGCGTCGGGTACGGGGGTAGAAACGAGGGATGATCCGCGTCTTCCTCCTCGACGACCACGAAGTCGTCCGCCGTGGCCTGGCCGACCTGCTGCAGAGCGGCGGCGACATCGAGGTGGTCGGCGAGTCCGGCTCCGCGCAGGAGGCGACGCGCCTCATTCCGGCGTTACGGCCCGACGTGGCGATCCTCGACGCGCGGCTGCCCGACGGCAACGGCATCGACGTGTGCCGGGACGTCCGCGCGGTCGACTCGTCCATCAGGGGCCTGATCCTCACCTCGTACGAGGACGACGAGGCGCTGTTCGCGGCGATCATGGCGGGTGCCGCCGGTTACGTGCTCAAGCAGATCCGGGGCACCGACCTGGTGGACGCGGTGCGGCGGGTGGCGGCCGGGCAGTCGTTGCTCGACCCGGCGATCACCACCCGGGTCCTGGAGCGCATCCGCAACGGGGTCGAGCAGCCGCGCGAGCTGAAGTCGCTCACCGATCAGGAGCGGCGAATCCTGGAGTACGTGGCGGAAGGGCTCACCAACCGGGAGATCGCGGCCAGGATGTTCCTGGCGGAGAAGACGGTGAAGAACTACGTCTCCAGCGTGCTGGCCAAACTGGGCCTGGAGCGTCGCACCCAGGCCGCCGTCCTGGCCACCCGTCTACTCGGCAAGACCCCCTGACCCGAGTCGCGTCGCTCAGTCGCGTCGCTCAGTCGCGTCGCTCAGTCGCGCAGCGGCACGGCCCAGCTCACCTCGGTGCCGTGCGGCTCGACCGGGCGGATCGTGAAGGTGCCGTCGAGGCGGTCGGCGCGTTCGCGCAGGTTGACCAGCCCACCCCGGGCGGCGGTCGGGTCACAGCCCACCCCGTCGTCGGTGACCGTCACGCTCACCCGCCCGGCGTCGACGCGTACGGCGACGGCGACCCGGGTGGCCTGCGCGTGGCGGACCGTGTTGGACAGCGCCTCGCGCAGCACCGCGGCGATATCGGGGCGGATGGTGTCCGGCACGGCGCTGTCCACCGGGCCGGTCACCTCCAGGTGCGGTTTGAAGCCCAACGACTCGGCGGCCAGCTCGATCGCCTCACGGATCTCCGTACGCAGCGCGGCGGTCATCGGCGTCCGCAGCTCGAAGATGGTCCGGCGGATGTCACGGATCGTCGCGTCCAGATCGTCGACGGCCGCGTTGATCCGTTTGGTGACCTCCGGGCGGCCCATCATCGGCGCGGCGCTCTGCAGTTGCAGCCCGGTGGCGAAGAGTCGCTGGATCACCACGTCGTGCAGGTCGCGGGCGATCCGTTCGCGGTCCTCCAGGACCACCAGCAGTTCCCGTTCCTCCTGACCGCGCGCCCGTTCCATGGCCAGGGCCGCCTGACCGGCGAAGCTGCCCAGCAGGGCCACGTCGTCCTCGCTGCGGGCGCCGCCGCGATCCGCCTGGTGTGCCACGACCAGCACGCCGTGCAGCGTGTCGGCGGTCGCCAGGGGTGAGATCACCGCGGGTCCGGTGCGCAGCAGGGCCGGCCACGGCGCGGCGTGCGCGAGGTCGTCCACCTGATCGTGTCGGCCCTCGGCGACCGCCGCGCCGAAACTGGTGTCGCCCGCCGGCAGGACCGTACCGACCAGCGCCTGGGCCTGCCCGTCGGCGCCGTCGACCACCTCCACGGTGAACTGCGCGGCGTCGGCGTCGTAGAGCAGCACCAGGGCCAGCTCAGCCTCGGCGACCTCGCGGGCCCGGCGGGCGACCAGCGCCAACGCGTCGGTCCGGCGTACCTCGCCGAGCAGCACCGAAGTGATCTCGGCGGTGGCGGCGAGCCACCGTTCCCGCCGGTGTGCCAGTGCGTAGAGGCGGGCGTTCTCGATGGCCACGCCGGCGGCGGCGGCGAGCGCGACGACGATCTCCTCGTCGTCGTCGGTGAACTGCACGCCGCCCTGCTTCTCGGCCAGGTAGAGGTTGCCGAACACCTGGCCGCGGATGCGCACCGGCACGCCGAGGAAGCTGTGCATCGGCGGATGGTTGGCGGGGAAGCCGTAGGAGCGGGGGTGCTGGGTGATGTCCGGCATCCGCAGCGGTCGGGGCTCGTCGATGAGCAGGCCGAGCACTCCCCGCCCGTGTGGCAGGTCGCCGATCTTCGCGTGCTGCTCCGGGGTGATGCCGTGCACGATGAAGTCGTGCAGCAGCCGGTCCGGGCCGAGGATGCCCAGCGCGCCGTACTGAGCCCCGACCAGTTCGCAGGCGGACCCGACGATGCGTTGCAGGGTGGTGCGCAGATCGAGGTTGGTGCCGATGCCGACCACCGCGTCGAGCAGTGCACGCAGCCGCTCCCGGCTGGTGACGACCTCGCCGACCCGGTCCAGCATCTCCTGGAGAAGCTCGTCGAGGTGGACCCGGGACAGGGGGCTCAGTCCGAGCGAAGGGGTCGCCGAGGGGTCCTGACGAGGTGGCGGCACGCTGCTGGTCACCGGGGGATGGTAACGCCGGTGCCCTCGTCGCCAGCCCCCGTCAGCGGACGGCGGAGGTGTCGACCACCTGCGCGGTGGTCAACCGCGGGGTGTGTGGCGGGCCGGCGTGTGCCGGGTCCGCGATGCCCAACCGCAGCGCCAGGTACGGGAAGCCGATCCCGGAGAGCAGCTGACGCAGGGTCTGCCGGGTGCCCGGCACCTCCACCACCGCGCTGAGCGGCACCACCGACACGCCGAGCCGAGTGGCGGTCAACCATCCGGCGGAGAGCGCCTCGCCCGCGCGCAACCAGCTGTCCCGTTCGTCCTCGTCGCCGTGCAGCATCGCGTACACCGCAGCCTGGTCGTGGCCGGGACCGACGGGCAGGCTGCCGGGGCGGCCGAAGTCGCGGCCCGGCACGGTGGTCTGCGCGGGCTGCTCCGGCAGCACCTCCGCCGGCAGGCCGGTGCCCGAGCCAGCCCGGCTGGTCCAGTACGCCAGCTCGGTGCGCAGCTCCGGGTCCTCGGACTCGACCGTGTCGGCGTGCCCGGCCGTGGCGGCCAGCTCCAGCACCTGGTCGCGGTCGAGGATCTGCAACCGGCCGCCCCCACCGGTCACCGCGCGGGTGATCTGCTCGAGAGCGGCGGTCGGGACCGGCTCGTCGCTGACCGGCCGCCGGTCGGTGTGCCGTACCTGCATGCACTGCACCATGTGCATGGCGTCGGGGTCGGCCGTGGTGTGGCTGAGGTCGGTCAGCCGGGCCAGCAGCTCGCTGTCGTCCGGGTCGGGCAGCCGTTCCACCACGGCGCTCCACCCCTGCGCGGCCAGCGCCACCCGGGCGTGGTGCAGGGCGGTGCCACAGCTGATCGCGAGCAGCCGGCCCTCCGGGTCGGAGGCGGCGAGCTGTCGGTCGGCGACAGAGCGCAGTTCGAGCGCGTCAGGCAGCACCCGCCAGCGCCACGGTTGGGTGTTGTGCACCGAGGGGGCGTGGCCGGCGGTGGCGGCGGCCTCCGCCAGCGCGGTGGTCAGTTGGCTCTCCTGACTCATGGTCACGACCTTTCCGTCTCTGCTCATCGTGCCTCACGATGCGGTGCCGCGCGGTGGGTTGCCGTTCCATCCTGGGGTATCGGGTGCGGTGACACAGGGGCCGTAGGTCCCGGTCGTACCGGGCCGTCCCGCCCTCCCGGCCAGCCCACGACGGCGACGGCCTGACCCACCCGACCTGGCCCAGCCCGCCCGGCCACCAGCTCACCGGTCCGCCCGCACCGGCCGTCGGACGGCGGGCGAATAGGGCGGTGTGGGGTCGGTGCGACGCGGTGGGCTGCGACGATGCGCACATGGCAGCGGAGTCGACCGAGTGCGTCGACCAGCAGCCGGCGCGCAGCCGCGTCCGGCGGTGGCGGGCGTGGACGCCGCTCCTCGGGCTCGGCGTCGCGGTACTCGCCGGTGCCGCGCTGCGGGTCGCCGGCCGAGCCGGCGCGGCCGAGGTGATCTGGGCGGCCGTCACGGTGGCCGCGCTGCTTCCCGCCGCCTGGTCGATGCTGCGGGCGCTGTGGCACCGGCACTTCGGCGTGGACGTGATCGCTGTCCTGGCCCTGGCCGGCGCGCTCGCGGTCGGGGAGTACCTGGCCGGGGCCGTCATCGCGGTGATGCTGGCGACCGGACGCTCGCTGGAGGCGTACGCGCAGCGTCGCGCCACCCGGGACCTGCGGGCGCTGCTGGCCCGGGCCCCGCGTACCGCCCGTCGACGCGGGCCGGATGGCGCGATCGAGGTGGTGCCACTGGATCGGGTGGCGGCGGCGGACCGGCTGCTCGTGGGGCCCGGCGACGTGGTGCCGGTCGACGGGACCGCCGACGAGCCGGCCACCCTGGACGAGTCGGTGGTGACCGGCGAGTCGCGGCTGGTCCAGCGGGCCGCGGGGGAGACGGTGGCCAGCGGCGTGGTGAACGCAGGGGCCGCGTTCGGGATGCGGGCGACGAGGAACGCGGCGCAGAGCACGTACGCCGGGATCGTCCGACTGGCCGAGGAGGCGACCGCTCACAAGGCCCCGATGGTCCGGTTGGCCGACCGGTACGCCGCCGCGTTCGTGCCGTTCACCCTGGTCCTGGCCGGGCTGGCGTGGCTGCTCTCCGGTGACGTGCTCCGGGCCGTCGCGGTGCTGGTGGTGGCCACCCCGTGCCCGCTGCTGCTGGCCACCCCGATCGCCATCGTCTCCGGGCTGTCCCGGGTGGCCCGGCGCGGTGTGCTGGTCCGCGACGGCGGCTCGCTGGAACTGCTCGGCCGGGCCCGCACCCTGCTGGTGGACAAGACCGGCACGCTCACCGCCGGCCGCCCGCGTGCCGCCGAGACGGTCGTCGCCCCCGGCGGCGACCGGGACGAGGTGCTGCGGCTCGCGGCGTCGGTCGAACAGCTCTCCCCGCACGTGCTGGCCGCCGCGCTGGTCCGGCAGGCCCGGGAGCGCGGGCTCACGCTGACCGCGCCGACCGACGTGACCGAGGAACCGGGCCGGGGGGTCAGCGGCCGGGTGGACGGCCGGTTGGTCCGTGTCGGTCAGTTCGCCGGCGAACTGCCCGAGTGGGCGGACCGGGCGCGGGCCCGCACCGAGCTGGCCGGCTGGTCGGCGGTGTGGGTCAGCGACGACGACGGGCCGCTCGGCGCGATCCTGCTGGAGGACCCGGTACGCCCCGACGCCCGCCGGACCGTGCGCCGGCTCCGCGCGGCCGGGTTGCGGCGGATCGTGCTGGTCACCGGGGACCGGCCGAGCACTGCCGCGCAGGTCGCCGCGGCCGTCGAAGTGGATGACACGCTCGCCCGCTGCACTCCGCAGGAGAAGGTGGCCCGGGTCCGGCTGGAGGCCGACCGGGCGGTGACCGTGATGGTCGGCGACGGGGTGAACGACGCACCGGCGCTGGCCGAGGCACACGTGGGCGTGGCGATGGGCGCGACCGGGGCGAGCGCCTCGGCGGACGTGGCCGACGCGGTGCTCACCGTGGACCGGCTGGACCGGCTCGCCGACGCGGTGGAGATCGCCCGGTACGCCCGCCGGATCGCGGTGCAGAGCGCCGCTGTCGGGATGGGGCTGGCCGTGCTGGCGATGCTCGCGGCGGCGGCCGGCCGGCTGCCCCCGGTGGTCGGCGCGTTCCTCCAGGAGGGCATCGACGTGCTGGTCATCCTCAACGCGTTGCGGGCCCTGCGGGGTGGACTGCGCCGCCGCGAGATCGCACCACGTACCCGGGAACTGCTCGCCCGCGCCGCCGGTGAACACCGGGCGGTACGCGACGTGCTGGCCGGGCTGCGCGACACCGCCGATCTGGTCGCCACCGACCCGGCCTCGCCGAGGTGCCTGCCGGCGGTACGCGAGACGCACCGCCGTCTGACCGAGCAGGTGCTGCCGCACGAGGCTGCCGAGGATCGGCAGCTCTACCCCGCGCTGGCCGAGCCGCTGGGCAGCGGTGAGGCAACCTCGACGATGAGCCGGGCGCACGTGGAGATCCGCCGTCAGATCGACCTGCTCGGCGTCCAGCTCGGGCAGACCGGCGACGGTCGGCTGCGCCCGGACCAGGTCCCCGACCTGCTGGCCACCCTCTACGGGTTGGACGCCGTGCTCCGCCTGCACCTGGCACAGGAAGAGGAGGAGTTCTTCACCCTCGACCCGACGGACCCGGCGTCCGAGCGGCGCTGACCCCGGGCCGCACTCGACCCGGGGCGCCGCCGGGTGCGCCTCAGCGTTCCCGGACCACCGCGACCGGGCAGTGGGTGTGCTGGATCAGCTGCTGGCTCACCGAGCCGAGCAGCATGCCGGCCAGGCCGCCCCGGCCCCGGCTGCCGACCACCACGAGCCGCGCGTCGCGGCTCGCCTCGATCAGCATCGCCGCCGGGCTGCCCGCGACGAGGTCAACTGTGACGTCCAGCTCGGTGAACGTGCGCCGCCACGGCTCCACCGCCTGCTCCACCGCGGCCCGCTCGTCGGGGACCCCGGCCGCCCCACCGGGACCCGGTGTCCAGGCGTGCAGGACGCGCAACGGTACCTGCCGTTGCGCGGCCCGTTCGGCCGCGAAACCGAGCGCCACCAACGACGGGTCCGAGCCGTCCACGCCCACCGCCACCGGGCCGTCCGGCCCGCCGGCCGTCCCCTCCCGGACCACCACGACCGGACAGTGTGCGTGCGCCGCCACCGATACCGCCGTCGACCCGGCCAGCAGACCACCGAAGCCACCGTGGCCCCGGCTGCCGAGCACCAACAGGCCCGCCTCGGCCGAGCGTTCCTGCAACACCAGGGCCGGCGGCCCGTCGTACACCTCGCCGGTGACCGTCAGGCCGGGGTTCGCGGCGGCGGCGTCGGCCGCCGCGTTGCGGACCAGGTCGTCGACCTGCCGACGGGCGGTGTCGTCCGGCCAGACCCCGGGCGCCACGCCCGGACCGACCCAGCCGGCAACTGTCAACCACTCGAAGACGTACGCCAGCCGCACCGGTTGGCCGCTGTGCCGAGCCTCCGCCAACGCCCAGTCGAGGGCCACCGACGCGTCGGTGGAGCCGTCGTAGCCGACCAGGATCTCCGCGTCGCGCACGTCGTCCTCCTTCAGGGGTTGGTCGGGTCGGTTTCGCGGACCCAGCGCCACTCGGCGACCTGGGGGTCGTCCTCGCCGTACTGGCGGGTGTAGTCGCGGGCCGACTGTCGGGCGTCGACCATCTGCTGGCGCAGGTGTGCGGCGCGGGCGGCCAGGCCGGGCACCCGGTCGATGACGTCGATGACCAGGTGGAAGCGGTCCAGGTCGTTGAGCATCACCATGTCGAACGGGGTGGTGGTGGTGCCCTCCTCCTTGTAGCCGCGCACGTGCAGGTTCTCGTGGTTGGTGCGGCGGTAGGTGAGCCGGTGGATCAGCCACGGGTAGCCGTGGTACGCGAAGATGACCGGTCGATCCGCGGTGAAGATGGTGTCGAACTCGTTGTCGGTCAGGCCGTGCGGGTGCTCGGTGTCCGGCTGGAGTCGCATCAGGTCGACCACGTTGACCAGTCGCACCTTCAGCTCCGGGATGTGCTGGCGCAGCAGCTCGACGGCTGCCAACGTCTCCAGGGTGGGCACGTCCCCGCAGCAGGCGAGCACCACGTCCGGCTCGCTGCCGCCGTCGTTGCTGGCCCACTCCCAGATGCCGAGGCCGCGTCGGGTGTGCTGGATCGCCTCGGTCATCGTCAGCCAGTTCGGCGCCTGCTGCTTACCGGCGACCACCACGTTGATGTAGTGCCGGCTGCGCAGGCAGTGGTCCATCGTGGCGAGCAGGGTGTTGGCGTCCGGCGGCAGGTAGACGCGTACGACTTCGGCCTTCTTGTTGACCACGTGGTCGATGAAACCCGGGTCCTGGTGGGAAAAGCCGTTGTGGTCCTGGCGCCACACGTGGCTGGACAGCAGGTAGTTCAGCGAGGCGAGCGGCTGCCGCCAGGGGATGGCCCGGGTCACCTTCAGCCACTTGGCGTGCTGGTTGAGCATCGAGTCGACGATGTGGATGAACGCCTCGTAGCTGGTGAACACGCCGTGCCGGCCGGTGAGGAGGTAGCCCTCCAGCCAGCCCTGGCACAGGTGCTCGGAGAGCACCTCCATGACCCGGCCGTCGGGGGAGAGGTGGTCGTCGCCGGGGACCGTGGCGGCCATCCACACCCGGTCGGTCACCTCGAACGCGGCACCCAGCCGGTTGGAGGCGACCTCGTCCGGGCCGAACAGCCGGAACGTCTGCGGGTTGGCGCTGATGACGTCTCGGATCCACGGGCCGAGCGCACCGGTGGCGCCGACCATCGGCTGGCCCGGCTCGGGGACCTCCACGGCGTAGTCGCGGAAGTCCGGCAGGGTCAGGTCGCGCAGCACCACACCGCCGTTGGTGACCGGGTTGGCGCTCATCCGCCGATCCCCGTGCGGCGGCAGCGTCCGCAACTCGTCGACCGGCGCGCCGGTCGCGTCGAACAGCTCCTCCGGCCGGTAGCTGCGCAGCCACCGCTCCAGCTCGACCAGGTGGGCGGGGTTGTCGCGGACGCCCGACAGCGGCACCTGGTGGGCGTGGAAGGTGCCCTCGACCTGGGCGCCGTCGACCTCGCGGGGGCCGGTCCAGCCCTTCGGCGTCCGCAGGATGATCATCGGCCAGCGGGGGCGTTCGACAACGCCCCCGGAGCGGGCTTGCCGCTGGATCTCCGCGATCTCGTCCAGCGCGCGATCCATCGTCGCGGCGAGGACGCGGTGCACCTGGGCGGGGTCGTCACCGGCCACCACGTACGGCTGGTAGCCCGACCCGCGCATCAGGTCGAGCAGGTCGGCCTCGGGGATCCGGGACAGCACGGTCGGGTTGGCGATCTTGTAGCCGTTGAGGTGCAGGATGGGCAGCACCACGCCGTCGCGCGCCGGGTTGAGGAACACGTTGGAGAGCCAACTGCCGGCCAGCGGCCCGGTCTCCGCCTCACCGTCGCCGATCACGCAGGCCACCACCAGGTCCGGGTGGTCGAAGGCGGCACCGTAGGCGTGGCTCAACGCGTACCCCAGTTCGCCGCCCTCGTGGATCGAACCCGGCACGTCCGCCGCGACGTGGCTGGGGATGCCGCCCGGGAAGGAGAACTGGCGGAAGAGCCGGGACATCCCGGCCTCGTCGCGTGCCACGTCGTGGTAGCGCTCCGACCAGGTGCCCTCCAACCAGGTGTTGGCCACGATGGCCGGGCCGCCGTGGCCCGGGCCGGTGACCAGCATGGCGTTCAGGTCGCGCGCCACGATCACCCGGTTGAGGTGGGCGTAGATCAGGTTGAGCCCGGGGCTGGTGCCCCAGTGCCCGAGCAGCCGGGGCTTGATGTCGTCGGCGGTCAACGGCTCGCGCAGTAGCGGGTTGTCGAGCAGGTAGATCTGCCCGGCGGTCAGGTAGTTCGCCGCTCGCCAGTAGGCGTCGAGCCGGCGTAGCTCCTCGTCGGTCAGAACGCCGTGCGTGTCGAGAGCGGTGTCCATGATGCTGCCTCTCGCGGGTAGGGGGCTTCCGGATCTCAGCCTCGCCGCTGCGGACGCCCCGGGGTCAGGGCCGTTGGTCCTGCGTCTGGTGGGCGTCGGGCCCGGTCAGCGGTTCCTCGGCCAGGCCACGGACGACGACGACCGGGGCCGGTGAGTGGTAGAGCAGAGACTGGGCGACCGACCCCAACATGGCTCGGCCCGGTTCGTCGCCACGGGCGGCGACGAGCGCCACCTGCGCCGATCGGGACGCCTCGATCAGCACCTCGGCGGGATCACCCCGGACGACACGGCACTCGATGGAGACCGGGCTGTGCCGGCCGGCGTGCCGGTTCAGCGCCTCGCGGAGTTGCTCGGTGACCGCGTCGGTGTCCTCGTCGTGTTCCACCGCCCGCAGCGCCAGCAGCCGGCTCTCCCTGCGGGCCGCGCACTGCAGGGCCCATTGCAGCGCGAGATGGGAGCTGGGGGAGCCGTCCACCCCGACCAGCACCGGGCCCTGCGGCGGCGGCTCACGGCGCACCACGAGCAGGGGACAGCCGGCCCGGGCGGCCAACTGCACGGCGGGGGTGTCGGCGGGGACGCACTGACCGCTGCCGGCCATTCCGCTGTCGCCGACCGCCAGCAGGAAGGCCAGCTCCGACCGGCGGATCAGGGTGGGCAGCAGGGCGCTCTCGACGATCTCGCTGCTGACGGTCAGCCCCGGCTCGGCCTGGTGGGCGAGTTGGGCCGCCTTGGTGATGAGCTTTTCGGCCTCGTCGCGGGGTGCGGCGACGGTGTCCGCGGCGAAGGCCGCCTGCCAGTCGAAGGTGTACAGCAGATGCAGTGGCCGGTGGTGGCCGGCGGCCTCCTGCGCGGCCTGCTCGACGACCGGGAGGTCGAGGGTCGACCCGAGGCCCACCAGCACCGCTGCGTCGGCCGGTGCGGCCATCCGATATCACCTCCCGGGCGTCGCGCCCGGCACGACCAAGCTGTCCCTGACCGAGGGTAGTCGGATGGGCACCGTGGCGGGCGGGATCGGATGGCTCGGCTGTCAGGTCGGCGCGGACCGGAGTGTGTCCACGACCGGACGGCGTGTGGCAATCAGCGCGGGGACGGCGGTGAGCGCGGCAACGGCGAGCAGGACTCCGAGCGCGATGGCGAGCAGCGAGGAGCCCGGTGGGTACTGGACCTCGCCGGTGCTGACGAACCTGACAAGCCCGATCCCGGCGGGGATCCCCACGGCGACGCCGGGTATGGCGGGGAGCAGTTGGGCTACCGCCAGGCCCAGGCCGGCCTGCGCGGGCGTGGCACCGAGGGTCCGCGCGATGGCCAGCGGCTGCCGGGCGTCGAGGACCGCGGTCCAGGCGCTCACAACGGCATTGATGAGCGCGAGAATGCACAGCACGACGGTGAGCATGAGCATGGCCTGCTCGCTCCGTTCCACCCGGGGATTGGCGAGTTCGGTGTAGCCGAGGTCGAACTGCACCGCCTGGGTGTTGACCACGAGAACGCCGACGAGCGTGGTCGTGGTGATCAGAGTGTTCACGGTGACCAGCCGGGCGCGACGCGGCCGGCGCGCGTTGATGCGCACCCCGATCAGTAGGGCGGTGGGCAGCCGCCGCGACAGCCAGATGCGCCACCGCCGGCGCCGCGGTGGTGTTGCGGCGTCGGCCAGCGCGTGAACGGTGCTGGTGGTGGCGGCGCGCAACACCGGCAGCAGAGTCGCCGCCACGGCGATCGCGAGGGCAAGGACCACGACGGCGACCACCATGCGCAGCGCAGGCGGCTGGGCGTTGACGGAGCCGATGAGACCGGCGCTGGGGCGGATCAGCGCGGGTGCGGCGAACCAGCCCGCGACCAGGCCCGTCGCGGCGGCGGCAAGCCCGATGGCGAGGTACTCGGCGAGGTGGACGGCGGCGATCATGGCCGGGCCGGCGCCGACGGCCTTGAGTAGCCCCACCCGGCGACGCTGGCCGATGATCCGGCCGGCGACGATGCCGGCGACGCCGGCCAGCGCAAGGCCGTTGAGCAGCCAACTGCCGACGAACAGGGCGATCTGCGCGTCGCTGTACAACCGACCGTTGAGGTGGCTGATCGCCTGCCAGGTGGTGAGCTGGTCGCCGATGGGGTACGTGCTGGCGGCCGCCGGGTCGGCGAGTTTGAGGTTGAGGGTGTACGACAGTGGCCGGCCGCCCGCGAGCGTGGCGATGTCGCTGTGGTCGACCCAGACCAGGCCGCCGCGCTCGACCAGGACGCTGCCGGGGTAGTGCCACCCGGCGTACGGGTAGGTCGCTCTCGCGGCGGTGACCGCGGTTCCGATCACACGCAGCGGATGGCCGCTGATGTCGACCGTGTCGCCGGTGCGGATGCCGAGGGCATCGGCGAAGGCGCGCTCGACGACCACGCCGCCGGGGCGTACCCAGGTGCCGTCGGTTACGGCCGGCCGGTCGATCGATGCGGGTGTGCTGTCCCGGCCCGCTACGACGGTGTGCGCGGACTTGCCGCGGGCCGTCATCGTCAGGTAGGCGATCGGGAAGGGGCCGCTGTGCTGGGTGACGCCGGCCCCGGTGGTCATTGATTCGAGCTCGTCCAGTGCGGCCTGGCCGGTGACCCGGGGTGTCACGATCACGTCCGGGCCGGCGGTGGCGGTCCGGGTGTGCTGGTACGGCCGGTCGGCGAGTTCGTTGAGGGTGAGGCCGACGGTCAGTGTGGCGGCGGCGGCGCTGATTGCGGTCAGGAGCAGGACGGTTTCGGTCCGGCGGCGGCGTAGGTCGCGGATCAGCAGCCGACAGACGAGTAGGAGGCGGCCGGCCATGTCAGCTCCGCCCGTCGTGGGGGGTGCCGTACCGCGTGCTCGAACCACACGCCCGCAAAACCGTCGACCCGGTCACGCCTCCGCCTTCCGTCCGGTCGGATCAGGTTCAGCCCGTCGGCGCTCACACGCCTCCGGCCATTCCAAGGTCGGCCCGCAGTCACAGCACAGAACCACCAGAGCACACCCTTCGTCTAGATCGTCAATGGATAACGGCTAGCTATGGCGCTGTCAAGTGCGTAGTGGGCGGAACAGGCAGGCGTTCGTCAACCAGGGTTGACAACCGTTGCGCTGTCAACGTATGTTGACGGCATGAGTCAGGCGACAGAACTCGCGGCGGCAGCCGGCAGCACCGACCCCCGGGTCGGGCTGCGCGCCGTCCGCGCGCTGCGCCGGCTGCTCGAGCGGCTCGAGGTGGTCCAGGTGGACAACGCCCGTCGACAGGGCTGGTCCTGGCAGGAGATCGCCGACGCGCTCGAGGTCAGCCGGCAGGCGGTGCACAAGAAGCACGCCGGGCGACCGGCGGTCAACTCGTCTTGGGAGGCGTGATGTTCGAACGGTTCACCGACCGGGCGCGCGACGTGGTGCGGCGGGCGCTGGAGGAGGCACGGGTCGAGGGCCAACGACCGGTCGGCACCGAGCACCTGCTGCTCGCCCTGCTCGCCGACGACGCGGGCCTGGCCAGCCGCGTGCTCGCCGACGCCGGCGTGCGCGCCGACGACCTGCGCGAACACGTGCGCCAGCACACCAGCAGCGGTGGCGCCGGCCTCGGCGACGCGGACGCTGCCGCCCTGCGGGAGATCGGCATCGACCTGGCCGCGATAGTGGCCCGCATCGAGCAGTCCTTCGGCCCGGACGCGCTACGCGAGGCCGTGCCGGCACCGCGCCGCCGCTGGGGGCGTAGGCGGTACCTCGGCGGCCCGTTCTCGCCCCGGTCCAAGAAGGCGCTGGAGCTGTCCCTGCGGGAGGCGCTGCGTCTGCGTCACAAGCACATCGGCACCGAGCACATCCTGCTCGGGGTGCTGAGGGAGGGCAACGGGCTGGGCGCGTTGGTGCTCACCGAGTCCGGAGTCGACCTCGACGATCTGCGCCGGCGGGTGGAGCTCGCACTGCGGGCTGCGGCCTGACGGGTGGGGCCCTGTTGAAACCTGTCTGTGGCGCTTCCGACGCGGGCCGGTCGCCGGGTCGCTGAAGCCGTCCGGGTGCTGCACACTGGCGCCGTGGATGCTGGACAGGACAGGCGGCCCTCGGGCGGCGACGGCGGGTTGCGCTCCGCCGTGGTGGTCAACCCGGTCAAGGTCGACGATCTCGACGAGTTGCGCCGCACCGTCGACGACGCCCTGACCGCGGCCGGTTGGCCCGCGCCGCAGTGGTACGAGACGACAGTCGAGGACCCTGGCCGTGGCCAGACCGAACAGGCCGTCAAGGACGGCGTCGACCTGGTCTTCGCCTGCGGGGGCGACGGCACCGTGATGTCCTGCGTCAGTGGGCTGGTGGGCACGGACGTGGCCCTGGCCGTGCTGCCCCAGGGCACCGGCAACCTGCTCGCCGCCAACCTGGGCCTCTCCACCGACCTGGCCGCCGGGTTGCAGGTCGCCGTCGAGCGGGGCCGACGACTGCTCGACGTCGGCGCCGTCGAGGACAAGTACTTCACCGTGATGGCGGGCATGGGCTTCGACGCGCAGATGCTCGAAGCCACCAACGAGACCACCAAGGCCCGCATCGGCTGGCCCGCGTACGTGGTGGGCGCCGCCCGCCACCTCCGGGACCGGCCGATGCGGGTGCAGATCCGCATCGACGACCGCCCTCCGGTACGCCGCCGAGCCCGCTCGGTCCTGATCGCCAACGTCGGCCGGCTCCAGGGCGGCGTCACCCTGCTCACCGAGGCCGAGCCGGACGACGGTTGGCTCGACGTCGCCGTGCTCACCCCGCACAGCCTGCGGCACTGGCTCGCGCTCGGCTGGGCGGTGATCCGCCGCCGGGGTGAGGTGCCGCGGATGGAGGTGTTCCGAGGCCGACGCGTGGTGATCACCAGCAACCGGGCCCAGCCACGTGAGCTGGACGGCGATCTCATCTCCCCGGGCCGGCAGCTCCGGGCGGAGATCCGGCCGGAGGCGCTCTGGCTCTGCGTCCCCCAGCCGGAGGGCGCCCCCGACCTGGCCGTCGACGCGCAGGGCGCCGGAGAGCGGGGCGAGCAGCTGATCGAGGAAGCGCGCCGTGAGTAGCACCCGGATCGTGCCGGAGACCCGGCTGATGGCCGACGAGGAGCTGTCCGCCGACGACGCCTGGCACACACTGCGCCGTCAGGGCGGCTGGCACCTGCTGCGCGACGCGTTCATCCGGTTCCGCTACGGCGACGGGTTCAGCCACTCCCGAGCCTTCGCACTGCAACTCTGTCTCGCCGTGGTGCCGTTCCTGATCGCCCTCACCGGGCTGATCAGCGAACTCGGCGTCGAGGAGGGCGGCCAGGTGGTCGCCGACACCGTCCTGGCGCTCACCCCGGGCCAGAGCTCGCAGATGGTCGCCGAGCTGCTCGGGGAGGGCGAGCGCGTCGAGGACGCCGGCGAGCTGGCACTGACCCTCGGTCTGCTCACCGGCCTGTTCGCGCTGACCACCACGATGGCCCAGATCGAGCGGGGCGCCAACCGCATCTACGGCGTCGAACGGGACCGCCCGGCGCTGCGCAAGTACCTGCGTGCCGCCGTGCTGGCCGTCACGGCCGGGCTGCCCGCCCTCGCCGGCTTCCTGATCCTGGTCGGCGGCGGTGCCCTGGGCGACTCGGTGCGAGCGCACTACGAGTGGGGTGGGCTCGCCCACGGCATCTGGGACGTGGTCCGCTTCCCGCTGAGCCTCGGGCTGACCGTCCTCGCCGTCGCCGTGCTGTTCCGACACGCCCCGCGCCGCAACCAACCCGGCCTGTCCTGGCTGTTCTTCGGCGCCGGCATCGCCACCGCCCTGTGGTGGCTGGCCAGCCTGCTGCTCGCCGCGTACGTGCGGTTCAGTGACGGTTTCGGGCAGACCTACGGCGCCCTGACCGGCATGATGGCGCTGCTGCTCTGGGCCAACCTGACCGGCATGGCGCTCTTCGGTGGGCTGGCCTTCGCCGCCCAACTGGAGGCGCTGCGCATCGGTGCCCGGGAGCCCGCCCAACCGGACCTGTGGGAGCCCGACACCGACCGGGCCGAACTGCTCGACACCGGGGACATGACCGCCCTGTAGCAACGCCTCGCGTGTACGCGTGACGCGGATCGGGTAAAGCGCCTCGCCAGACGGACAAGGGAGGTGCGGGGTGACCGCGGTCAAAGAGGTGGCACGGCGCCCGATCGGGCACTTCGCCGAACGGAGCATCGCCGGTCTGGTGGCCGTCACCGGCGCCGGGGTGGCCTTCGGGCTGCTGTTGATGCTCGTGCGGGTGCGGTGGAGCCCCCTACAGGACGCCGACCACGCCGTCGCCGAGTGGTTCAACGGGCTCGTCGCCCCGCATCACGCGCTCGTCACCGTCCTCCAGGCGGTGACCGACCTCGGTGGCCGGCCGATCCTCATCTGGTTGGTCACCATCGCCGTGGTCGGGCTGCTGATCCGGCGGCAGCCTCGGCTCGGCGTCTACCTGATCATCACCGGGGTCGGTGGCCTGATCCTGGACCCGTCCCTGAAGACGTTGGTCGGCCGGCTCCGCCCGATCGTGGACGTGCCGATCGCCAGCGCCCCCGGCAACAGCTTCCCGAGCGGGCACGCGCTCGGCTCGTTCGTCGCGTACGGAGCGCTGCTGCTGGTGTTCCTTCCGGCGATGGCGCCCCGTTGGCGTAAGCCGGCGATCGTCGGCGTCGGTGTGCTGGTGGCACTGGTCGGTCTGACCCGGATCGCGCTGGGCGTGCACTTCGTCTCGGACGTGCTGGGCGGTTGGCTGCTCGGCGCGGCCTGGCTGGGCGTCACCGCGTACGCCTTCCGGTTGTGGCGTCGCGAACACGGGCGGCCGGTGCCGCCGCTCAGCGAGGGCCTGGAGCCGGAGGCGGGGCACGACATCGCCCCCGCCCCGGCCGAGGAGCACGTGCTGGCCCACCCCCGCTCCGCGGTGGCCGAGCTGCTGGTCGGCTGGGTGCTCGTGTTCGGCGCGTTGTACGGCTTCGGCATGTACGTCAGCTACTACGCCAAGGGCACCTTCTTCGACACCCTCGACACCGACGTGCCGCGCTGGTTCGCCGAGCGGCACACCGAGGTGTTGACCGAGGTGAGCTGGTGGTGGAGCAAGTTCGGGGACACCCACGCCATCCTGCTGATCTCACTGGTGTTCTGCCCGCTGGTGCTGGCGGTGTGGCGGCGCTGGAGGCCGGTGCTGTTCGTGGCGCTGGCGATGGTGGGTGAGCTGACCCTGTTCCTCGCGTCGGCCCGAGCCGTCGACCGGCCCCGTCCGGCCGTGGAGAACCTCGACGGGCAGATGCCCACCTCGTCGTTCCCGTCCGGGCACATCGCCGCCACGATCTGCGTCTGGCTGGCGATCACCCTCATCGTGTTCCCGCGTACCGACCGGTGGTGGCGTTGGATCTTCGTGGGGTTGGCCGTGCTCATGCCGGTCGGTGTGGCCACCTCCCGGATGTACCGGGGGATGCACCACCCGAGCGACTTCATGGGTGCGATCCTGCTGTCCGCGCTCTGGATCGGGCTGCTCTACCTCGTGATCCGCCCCAACGCCGACCTGAAGGAAGGCAACCAGCCGACCATCGAGTCGGAGGACGTGGGCACCCTCGACGACGAGCTGGCGCGGGCCGGCCGAGCGGGCTGAGCGCCGCCGTGCTGCGGCTGATGACCTGGAACATCCGCACCGGCGGTCGGGACCGCGGCGGCCCCGACCGGCTGGACCGGGTGGTGGAGGTCATCGACGAGCAGGCACCGGACGTGCTTGCCCTCCAGGAACTGCGCGGCTTCGACCGCGACGGGCTGATGGCCGGCGTGGCGGACCGGGTGGGGATGACACCCCACCTGGCCCGGTCCTGCTTCGGGCAGCCGGTCGCCGTGCTGGTCCGGCCCCCGTACCGGGTCGTCGACGCGGGGACCCTGCGCCGGCCTTTCCACCACGCCACCGCCCGCGTCGTGGTGGGCACCCCCGCCGGCCCGTTCACCGTCTTCGGCACCCACCTCTATCCGTACTCCGGCGGGCGGCGGCGGATGGAGGTGGACTGGCTGGTCGCCGCGATGCGACGCACCCGGGGCCCGTTGACACTGCTCACCGGCGACCTCAACTCGCTCGACCCGACCGTCGACCACACCGCTCACCTGGCCGGCATGCCCACCCTCTACCGGCGGCGGCACCTGCGTCGGGGCGGTGGCGCGGTGGACACCCGGGCGATCGCCCGGCTGCTCGCCGCCGACCTGGTCGACCTGTGGCCGAGGTGCAACGTCGGGGCGCCGGAGGCCGACGGCCACACCGTTCCCACCCGGTTCGGCGGGGCCGAGTTCGCCGGGATGCGCCTGGACTATCTGCTCGGCACCCGCGCTCTGGCGGAGCGGGTGCACGACTGCCGGGTGATCCGCGGCGCAACGGCGGACACGGCCTCCGACCACTATCCACTCCTGGCGACCATCGACCTGTGACCGGAAGGGCCACGCGACGCCTGGCGCGGCGGGGCTACCGTGCCCACCGTGACCGACCGCCCCACCACCCGGCCGCCGCTGCCCGGACCACCGATCGACCGCCCGGCCGCGCCGACGGCGACGCGCGAGGCCCGAGCCCCGTCGGCCGTGCGCACGGCCGAGCCGGCCGCCGTCGCGTTCCCGCTCGTCGCGGCTGTCGCGCGCGGTGTCGCGCTGGTCTTCGTGCTGCCGGTACGCCTGCTCTGGGAGCTGATCGCGGCTGCCGGCCGGCTGCTGCACCGGCACCTGCTCAGCCCGGCTGGCCGGTTCCTGCGCGACTGGCTGGTGGCCCCATTGATCTGGGTCCTGCACCGCCTGGTCTGGCGCCCGCTGGCCTGGTGCGCCCGCAACCTGCTCTGGCTCCCGTTGACCTGGGTGTCGCGCACTCTCGTCTGGCTGCCGCTGGTGTGGCTGGGGCGGGGTCTCGCGTGGGTGGTCCGCACCCTCGTCTGGTCGCCGCTGGTGTGGCTTGGGCGTGGTCTCGCGTGGGTGGGCCGCACTCTCGTCTGGTCGCCGCTGGCGTGGCTGGCCCGCAGAGGATTGCGCCCGCCTCTCGTGGCCCTGGGTCGGGCGCTGGTCTGGCTCACCGAGCACGTGGTCCTGCGGCCGCTGCGATGGGTGGGCGCGGCGCTCACCCCCGCCGGCCGTCTGCTGTGGCGCGGCGTCGGCATGCTCACCAGGGCGTTGAGCGCCGGGCTCGTCGGGCTGGTACGCGGAATCTGGTGGGTCGTCGCGGGGTTCGGCCGGCTGGTCGTCGCCGCGGTGCTCGGTGCGTGGCGGACGGCCGGCTGGGTGCTGCGGCTGGTCTACCGACTGCTGCTGCGCCCGATCGGGCGAGGGCTGCGCTGGTTGTGGCGGCACACCGTGCGTCCGCTGCTGTCGGGCGTCCGCTGGGTCTGGTCGGTGACGGTCGTGCCGGCGGCGCGTGGCCTGCGAGCGGTCTGGCGGGCCACCGTCACGCCGGCGGCCCGCTGGACCCGCAGGGCGGTGCTCGACCCGGCCCGGGTGGCCTCCCGGGAGGTGCTCAGCGCCGTGGGCCTGCGCCGCTGACCGTGGTGGTCGTCGGTGCGCGAACGCCGTCAGAACACCAGGTTGACCAGGACGGTCAGCACCACCGACGCCACGATCGAGAAGAGGATCATCAGGAGGCAGCCGAGGCCACCACCGAGCGGGCGGATCTCCGTGTTACCGAAGCGCATGAGGTTGCCCAATCGTCGTCGGGTGGCTCACAGCTCGCGCAGCCGAGGTAGTAACTGATCCTGGGCCCAGTCCAGGAACATCGGCTGGTTCTCCCCGCCGACCTGGATGATCGCCACGTGGGTGAAGCCCGCGTCGACGAACTTGCGGAACGCCTCGACGTGCACGTCCACGTCCGGACCGCAGGAGATGCCCTCGGCGACGTCCTCCTCCCGGACGAACTGGGTGACGGCGGCGAAGGACTCCGGCCCGGGCAGGTCGGCGTTCACCTTCCACCCCATCCCGAACCAGCGGAACTGGTCGTGCACGATCTTGCGGCACTCTGCCTCGTCGGGGCCGTAGCAGATGGCCACCTGCCCGTAGCGGGGCTGGCCGGTGCCCCCGGCGTCGTCGTACATCTCGATGATGTGCCGGTCCGGTTCGGTGGAGATGATGCCGCTGCCGTACTCGGCGGCCAACGTCGCGGACTGCCGACCGGACGCGGCGACGGCCATCGGCACCGGCCGCTCCGGCCGGTCCCACACGTAGGCGTCGGGCACGTCGAAGTGGTTGCCGGAGAACGTCAGCGTCTCGCCGTTGAGCAGCGGCCGGATGATCTGCAACGCCTCCTCGAACATCTCGTGTCGCTGCTGCACGTGGGGCCAGCTACCGACCACATGCTCGTTGAGGTTCTCGCCCGCCCCGAGGCCCAGGGTGAAGCGGCCGTCCGAGAGCGCCCCGATCGTGCTGGCCTTCTGTGCGACGACGGCCGGGTGGTAGCGGCGGATCGGGCAGGTCACGAACGACATCAGCTGCGCGCGGGAGGTGGCGTGGGCGACCGCGCCGAGCACCGACCAGGCGTACGGCGAGTGGCCCTGGGAGTCCAGCCAGGGGTAGTAGTGATCGGACATCACGAGTTGGTCGAAGCCGGCCGCTTCGGCTCGTATGGCGTGGTCCACCAGTTGCTTGGGACCGGCCTGCTCGCTCATCAGGGTGTAGCCGACGCTTACCATCCTGGTTCCCCTTCCCACTGACGGATCGTTCCCGGGATACCCAGGTCGGCAGCGGTCAACCCTCCCGTCCGGTTCGGTCCGGGTGATGCTTGACGGATCGCGGCGACCTACCTACCGTCGCTCTTAACCGGTTAAGAGCCGGCTGTGGCGCACATCCTGTGGTGGGGATGATCGCCCCGTAACGGCCTGCGCCTGCGTGGGCCGTTGCGGCTGTTCGGGCCTCGGGCTCTCCTACTGAACCGGTTGCGACGGCCCATCCATCGTCCTACGCTGATGCGTGCGCTCCGGGAGTCGGGCGCGGCTGCCGGGCTGCAGCCGCCTTCCCCTGTCTCGTCCCACCCCTGTCGGGCACCGGGGGTCCTCCCTGAGGAAGGTCATGAAGACTCGACTCTCCGCCGTCGGCGCGGCGCTGCTCGCGTTGCTCCTCGCCGTGCTGGCGTTCGGCCAGCCGGCGCACGCCGCCGCCGGCTTCTCCGTCGCGGGCGGCAAGTTGTACGACGCCAACGGCACCGAATTCGTCATGCGCGGCGTCAACCACGCGCACACCTGGTATCCACAGCAGACCAGCTCGTTCGCCGACGTCAAGGCGCTCGGCGCGAACACCGTGCGGGTGGTGCTCTCCAGCGGCGACCGGTGGACCCGCAACACCAACACCGACGTCGCGAACGTCATCTCACTGTGCAAGGCCAACCGGCTGATCTGCGTGCTCGAGGTGCACGACACCACCGGGTACGGCGAGCAGAGCGGGGCCATCACCCTCGCCCGCGCGGTCGACTACTGGCTCAGTCTCGCCGACGTCCTCGCCGGCCAGGAGAGATACGTCATCGTCAACATCGGCAACGAGCCGTACGGCAACCAGAACTACGCCTCCTGGGCCACCGACAACGCCAACGCGATCAAGCGTCTGCGTACCGGTGGGCTGACCCACACCATCATGGTGGACGCGCCGAACTGGGGGCAGGACTGGTCGTTCACCATGCGGGACAACGCCGCGTCGGTCTTCGCCGCGGACCCGGCCCGCAACACCGTCTTCTCGATCCACATGTACGGGGTGTTCGACACCGCCGCCGAGATCAGCGACTACCTGGGCCGTTTCCGCTCGGCGGGGCTGCCCATCGTGGTCGGTGAGTTCGGCTTCAACCACTCCGACGGGGACCCGGACGAGGACAGCATCCTCGCCTACAGCCAGGCGAACGGGATCGGCTGGCTGGGTTGGTCGTGGAGCGGCAACGGTGGCGGCGTGGAGTATCTCGACCTGGCCACCTCGTTCAACCCGGCGAACCTGACCACCTGGGGTCAGCGGCTCTTCAACGGCGCCAATGGCATCCGGCAGACCGCCCGGGAGGCGAGCGTCTTCGGCGGCACTCCTCCGCCCACCACGCCGCCGCCCACCACGCCGCCACCGACCACGCCGCCACCGACCACGCCGCCGCCGACTGGCGGCTGCACGGCGACCTACGCGGTGACCGGCCAGTGGCAGGGCGGCTTCCAGGGTGAGGTTCGGGTGACCGCCGGCACCACCGCGATCACGGGCTGGACCACCCGGTGGACGTTCGCCAACGGGCAGAGCGTCAGCCAGACCTGGAACGCGACGCTGACCAGCAGCGGAGCCACGGTGACCGCCCGAAACGTGGACTACAACGGCCGGCTGGCCGCCGGTGCCAGCGCCAGCTTCGGTTTCATCGGCGGCTGGACCGGTAGCAACGCCCGACCGGAGGTGAGCTGCACCGCCGGCTGACCAGGAAGCGTGTGACAGTGGCCGGATCCGCGCGGGCCCGGCCACTCGCTCGCCGCCAGCGGAGGGTGAAGGCATAGCGTATTTTGGATGAATTCCGCAAGACGAAGTGCTGTGGGATTCCCCATATCCATGGGGGGCGGTGGATGAATTGATTGATCCCTAAGGTGAGCCTGCGGTTGCTTTCCGGTAACCGCTCAGCCCGCAGGGGCCACGGGGGTCCTTCATGTACGACTGTGCACAGTCGTGCCCACGATCGACGGGCACGACTCGCTTCAACACGCCCGGAGCCAGCGCGCCGTGCTCGACAGCCGGCCAGGTGAGCGCGGCACGGCGTGTCCTCGCCGCGTTCCGACGCACGTCGCCAATGGTGCGTGCCGCGCAGCGTCCCTGCCTTGTGATCCAGAAAGGATCATCAGTGTCATCGTCCTATCGACGGCGAGCGGCCCAGGCAGGCTTGCTCGCCGCAACACTGGTGGCGGGGCTCCTCAACGCCTCGCCCGCCCAGGCTGTCACCGGCGGGACCGCGGTCACCGACGCGTCGTTCGCCTTCGTCGCCAAGGTCGACGTGGGCTCGCTGGAGCGCACGTGCAGCGGTTCGGTGGTCGACGCCTGGTGGGTGCTCACCGCCAAGAGCTGCTTCAGCTTCGACGGTCAGGCCGTGGTCGCGGGCAAGCCGCCCAAGCCGACGACGGTCACCGTCGGGCGACCCAACCTCACCACCTCGACGGGCGCGGTCGTGTCCGCCTTCCGGATCGTGCCGCATCCCAACCGTGACCTCGCCCTCGTGCGGTTGGACACCCGGGTCGACGTGACCCCGGTGGCACTCGGCGCCGCACCCACGGCCGGTGAGCAGCTCACCGGTGCCGGCTTCGGTCGCACCGGGACCGCCTGGGTTCCCGACCAGTTGCACAGCGGCGCCTTCGCGGTCGAGGCGGTCGGGGCTTCCACCCTGAACATCCTGGGCACCGGGCAGACCGGCATCTGCCGGGGCGACCTCGGCGGCCCCACCGTGCGCATGGTCAGTGGCAAGCCGCAGTTGGTCGGCGTGCACTACAGCTCGTGGCAGGGCGGCTGCTACGCCGAGACGGAGACCCGTCGCGACGCGGTGGACACTCGCGTCGACGACCTCGCGTCCTGGTTCACCTCGACCATCCCGCAGGGCGCGGCGACCGACGCCTACGAGGACGTCAACTTCCTGTACACGTACGACCCGGGAGAGGGCGCCCCGGTCACCTTCCCGGCGACGTCGACGGGCGGGTTCGGCAGCCCGATCGGTTCGTGGAAGAGCACTGAGAAGCGGTACCACCGGGACCGGGTCAAGGTCTTCAACGACGACTTCGACGGCGACGGCATCAAGGACGTCGTGGCGTTGTCGACCGCTGCCGATGGCAGCTTCGCCATCGACACGTTCATCACCCAGGCCGACGGTAAGTACGGCGCGCCGCTCCGATCCTGGACGGCCGGTGCCAGCTGGGGTCACATCACCAGCATGAAGATGGCCTCCGGGGACATCAACGGTGATGGCCGGGCCGACCTGACCGCCTTCTACGGATATGAGCTGGGCAACGGTAAGGAAGCCTGGATCAACTGGATCGCCCGACCGGACGGCGGGTTCGACGCCCCGAGCACGGTGTGGGAGGCGACCACCTTCGGCAACTGGAACAGCACCGCCGTCTTCGCCGGGGACGTCAACGGGGACGGACGGGCCGACGCCTCCCTGTTCTACGCGTACAGCGGTTCGAACAGTGGGGCCATGTCGATCATTACCTGGCCTGGTCAGGCCGACGGCAAGTTCGGCACCCCGTACACCTCCTGGTCCACCCCGAAGGAGAAGCCGTTTGCCGCACTCGCCGACATGAAGCTGATGGCCGGCGACTTCAACGGCGATGGTCGCGGGGACGTGGCGGTCCTCAAGTACGTCGGTTCCAGCAGCACCAGCCTGCACACCTTCACGGGCAAGGCGGACGGGACCTTCAACGCGCCCGCCCAATCCTGGTCGTCGACCACCTTCGGTCACTTCGCCAGCATGAAGCTGGCCGCCGGCGACTACAACGGCGACAAGCGCGACGACCTGGCCGTCCTCTACAGGTACGCCGACGACGGCCTCAGCATGAACACCTTCCCCTCGACCACGAGCGGCGGCTTCGACGTGCCGTTCGGTTCGTGGGTCAACCGGCCTCGGACGTTCGGTTGGTGGGTCAACATGAGGTTCGACGGGGAGTAGTCGTCTCCGCCTGATCCACGGGTCCCCCGCTTCCTGATGGAGGCGGGGGACCTTCGGTCTGGTCAGTGCTCGCCGGTGAGGTTCACGATGACCACCCCGGCGATGATCAGTGCGATGCCGGCGAGCTTGGCCAGCCCGACCGGCTCGTCCAGGAACACCACTCCGATCGCCACGATGGTCGCGGTGCCCAAACCCGACCAGAGGGCGTACGCGACGCCGACCGGAATCTCCTTGACCGCCTGCGCCAGCAGCAGGAACGCCAGCACGTAACCGGTCAGGCAGCCCACCGTCGGCCAGAGCCGGCTGAACCCCGCGGTGCTCTTGAGCAGGCTGGTCGCCAGCACCTCGGCGAGGATGGCGATCCCCAGCAGCACGTACGCCATGCGGTCCTCAGTCCTGAATGCTCGACGGCGGATGTCCGTGGTCAGGTTATCGTCGGCGTCCGGCACCGCTCGACATCCAACAGGCGCCGTCGTCGCGTGGCCCCATCGCGCCGGACGGCGGACGACCCCGGGCACATCTCACTGGGCCCCTTTGGAGCTGATGTCGCAAACGATTCAGCCGCGCCGCCCTCTCGTGGCGTGAATCCATGCCCGGCTGCGCGGCGGCCCGGCAGCCCGGCTGCGCGGCTGCGCGGCGGCCCGGCTGCGCGGCGGCCCGGCTGCGCGGCGGCCCGGCTGCGCGGCGGCCCGGCGGCCCGGCGGCCCGGCTGCTTGACCGTTTGGCCGCTTTCCAAGGTCACTTGCGCTGCCATCGCGACTGGCCGGCGCTGGCGGGCTGCCGGCCGCGAACGCCCAGGCCCGCCGGGTGACCCCCTTCGGGCACCGGTGGGCTGTGCGGCTGGAAAGCGTCGTGGGCGCGGTGATCGGGCGTCCTGGTCGAGCGTGGATGTTCGGCGGGCGGGTGAATCGTCTACGACATCAGCTCCATAGGCAGTCCGGGGGACGCCATGCTCGTCTCCTCGGCGGACCGCGCCGACCGCCGACCGCCGACCGCCCACCGTCCGGCGACGCACGCACCACACCGACCGTGCCGGCGGGATCCGTCGAGGTCGGTCGGTCCGGGTCAGTCCCCGGTTTGCGCCGGTGCGAGCTCGGCAGCGAGCCTTGCCGCTCGCATGGTGAGGTAGCGCTGCTCGGGCAGGCTGTTCGTGCGCGCGGCGGCGGCCCGGTAGTCCAGGATCGCCCGCTCGCGGTCACCGGCCATCTCGTGCAGGTGCGCGCGGGCGGCGGGCAGCCGGTGGTGCCCGGCGAGCCGGGGGTCGTCGGCCAGCGCGTCGACGGCGGCGAGACCGGCTGCCGGCCCGTGCACCATGGCGGTCGCCACGGCCCGGTTGAGCGCCACGACCGGGCTGCCGGCGAGTCGTTCCAGCACCTCGTAGAGCGCCAGGATCTGCGGCCAGTCGGTCGCGTCGGTGCTCGGTGCCTCGTCGTGCAGCGCGGCGATGGCGGCCTGCACCTGGTACGGGCCGACCGGCCCACGCGGCAGAGCCCGGGTGACCAACGCGACCCCCTCGGCGATCGCCGTTGCGTCCCAGCGGCTGCGGTCCTGGTCGGACAGGGAGATCAGCTCGCCGGAAGGCCCGGTCCGCGCTGGACCGCGTGCCTCGGTGAGGAGCATCAGCGCCAGCAGCCCGGCCGACTCGCTGTCGTCGGGCAGCAGCGCGTGCAGCGCGCGGGTGAGCCGGATCGCCTCGGCCGCGAGGTCGAGCCGGCGCAGGTCCGGGCCGGTGGTGCTGGTATGCCCCTCGGTGAAGACCAGGTAGAGCACCTGCCGGACGGCCGTCAACCGGTCGGCGCGCTCGGCCGGCTCGGGCATCCGGAACGGTAGCCCGGACGCGCGGATGCGCTGCTTGGCCCGGCTGATCCGCTGTGCCATGGTCGCCTCGGGCACCAGGAAGGCGCGGGCGATCTCGGCGGTGCCGAGTCCGCCGACGGCGCGCAGGGTCAGCGCCACCGCAGCCGTCGGGGCGAGCGCCGGGTGGCAGCAGAGCATCAGCAGGACCAGGGTGTCGTCCCGCTCGGCGGTCAACTCCTCGTCCGCGGACGGCGCGTACCGCTGGTCGTCCGGGTTCCGGCGGGCGACCAGGTCCTCCCGGCGGCGTCGGGCCTGCTCACCGCGGACCAGCTCGATCATCCGGCGGTAGCCGACCTGGATCAGCCAGCCGCGTGGATTGTCCGGCACCCCCTCGGCCGGCCACTGGGTCGCGGCGGCCAGCAGCGCCTCCTGCACCGCGTCCTCGGCGGTGGCGAAGTCACCGAAGCGGCGGGCGAGCACGCCGAGGACCTGCGGCGCAAGTTCGCGCAGCAGGTCCTCGACGCGGGGATCGGTGGTCAGCGTTCACAGCTCCTGCGGTGGCGCGGACATCACCGGGTGCACCTCGATCGGCATGTTCAGCGGGCGGCCACCCGGGCCGGGCGCGGTGGAGATGTGCGCCGCCAGCTCCACCGCCCGCTGCGGGGTGTCGCAGTCGACGATCCAGAACCCGGCGAGGAACTCCTTCGTCTCGGCGAACGGCCCCTCGGTGACGACGGGCGCACCGCCCTCACCGGCGCGGACGATCCGGGCCTGCTGCGGACCGCCGAGGCCCTGCCCGTCGACCCATTCCCCGGCGGCGGTGAGCTTCTCGTTGACCTCGCCCATGAACGCGATGTGCGCCTGGACCTCCGCCGGGGTCCAGGTGTCGATGCTCGGGAAGTCGGTCCCGGCGGCACTGAACTGCATCAGCAGCATGTACTTCATCGTCTCGCTCCTCACACCTGCGCACCATCCTCGGTGCTCTCACCCTGAGGTAGAAGCAGGCGGCCCCGTTCTCGACACCCCGGGCAAAGATTTTTCTAGCCGGCCTCGGCGACCTCCAGCATCAGGCTCTGCTCCGGGTGCAGCGCGGGCATCTGCAAACCCACCCGGGCCAACGCCGCCCCGGTCAGGACGACACCGTCCGCCAGCCAGGCCGGTGCGGACCGGTCGATGGTCGCCGGCAACGGCACGTCCGACACCGGCCGCACCCGGTAACGGCGCTCCGGATCCAGGCCGGGCAGCCGGACCGCGCCGGGGGACTGCGTCGCGGAGGTGGCCAGCCGCGCCACGGCGTACACCGCTCGGGTCTTGTCGCCGTCGACCACGCCGTGTGCCCAGACGGCCGGGTCCGGGTGGTCGACCCGGACCACCCGGCCGGCGTGCAGCAGCGGGCGCAGGCGCTTGTGCAGTGCCACCCAGGCGGCCAGCTCGGTCTGCTCGGCGGTGCTGATCGAGGTGATGTCCCACTCGATGCCGTGGTGGCCGAAGAGCGCGGTGGCCGCCCGGAAGCCGAGGTCGTGCACGCGGTTGGTGGTGTGTGAGCGCCGCGGTCCGATGTGTGTGCCGACCAGTTCCGGCGGCAGCAGCAGCCCGGTCCAGCGCTGGATGCTGAGCCGTTCCAGGGCGTCGTTGCAGTCGCTGGCCCAGATGCGGTCGGCGCGAGCCAGGATGGCCAGGTCCACTCGGGCCCCGCCGGACGAGCAGCTCTCGATCTCCACGCCCGGATGACGGCTGCGCAGTTCGTCGAAGAGGCGGTAGACGGCCAGGGTCTGCGTGTGCACCCCGGGTCGGCCGTGGTGCCCGGCCTCGGTGAGGTCCCGGTTCTGGTCCCACTTCAGGTAGCTGATACCGGGATGTTCGGTGAGCAGGGCGTCGAGACGTTCCAGCACGTGGTCGTACGCCTCGGGGCGGCCCAGGTCGAGCACCTGCTGGTTGCGCCACGCCGGCGGCAGCCGCCCCGGTACGGCCAACAGCCAGTCCGGGTGCGCGCGGAACAGGTCGGAGTCGGGGTTGACCATCTCCGGCTCCACCCAGAGACCGAACTCAAGGCCCCGGCCGGTCACGTGGTCGATCAGCGGTTGCAGGCCGTCGGGCCAGACACCCTCGTCGACGTACCAGTCGCCGAGGCCGGCGGTGTCGTCGCGCCGGCCGCGGAACCAGCCGTCGTCGAGCACGAACCGCTCCACACCGATCTGCGCGGCCCGGTCGGCGAGGGCCCGCAGCCGCTCCAGGTCGTGGTCGAAGTAGACCGCTTCCCAGACGTTGAGGGTCACCGGCCGGGGGGAGCGCGGGTGCCCGGGTCGGGCCCGCAGGTGCGTGTGCAGCACCTCGCTGAGCCCGTCCAGCCCGGTGTCGGACCAGACCGCGTAGAGCAGGGGCGTCTCGTACGACTCGCCGGGGCCGAGCCGGACCTCACCGGGTGCCAGCAGCTCGCCGCCCCCGAGGGTCGACTCGCCGGTGGGCCGGCGCTCGGCGAAGGTGACGTGATCACCGCTCCACGCCGTGTGCACCGCCCACAGCTCACCGTGGCCGAAGCCGAATCCGGGGGTGCCGGCGACCAGTAGCAGGGTGGCGTCGTGCCCGGTCCGCCCGTGCCGGCCCTCGCGGACCCAGGCGCCCTGCTGCCACGGGTGCCGCTGCGGGGACCGTTCCCGGCACCACCGGCCGGTCAGGTCGAGCAGTTCGGTCGCGACCGGCGGTACCGGCAGCACCGGGGTCAGCTCCCGCAGCTCGTACGCGCTGTCGCCGTCGTTGCGCAGCCGGTGCCGGACGGTCAGCAGGCCGTGCGGGTCGAGCATGATCTCGATGGTCAGGGCCAGCCTGGCGGCCGGGTCCGACGCCCGCACGCTCAGCCCCGCCGCGCCGGGCCCGTCGTCGTTCACGTCCCACCCGTCGAGGCGGAAGGAGGTGGACCAGTCCCGGCCGTCGCGGTGCCCGGCCACACCTGGGCGACCACTCCAGCCGGCGCTCGCCTCCGGTAGGAGGGACAGCACGGGTGGCTCGTCGAAGCTGCTCGGCACCACCGGCGGTACGGTCGCGTCGGTGAGCTGGCGCAGGCCGTCGTCGTCGAGGTCGCCGACGTCGCCGCCCCAGTGCACGACCCGGGGCAGCCCCGGGCCGCGCGCGTCGAGCACCAGGCTGGTCCGCGCGCGGCGCAGGTGCAGGATCGTCATCCCTTTGAGGCTCCCAAGGTCAGGCCCCGAACGAAGTGCCGCTGGAGCATAAAGAAGATCACGAGCGTGGGGATCGCCACGAGGACGCTGCCCGCCGAGACCAGGTTGTTGTCGGTGAAGAACTCGCCTCGCAGGTTGTTCAGCGAGCTGGTCACCGGGAACTTGTCGCCGGTGCGCATCAGGACGGTGGCCCAGAAGAACTCGTTGTAGATCCAGGTCACCTCCAGGGTCGCCAGCGCGGCCAGGGCCGGCCGGCACAGTGGCATGGTTACCTGCCAGTACTGCCGCCAGACGCTCGCTCCGTCGACCATCGCCGCCTCGTAGAGGTCGCGGGGGAGCGCCTTCATGTAGTTGCTGAGCACGAAGACGCAGAACCCGCACTGGAAGGCGACGTTGATCAGGATCAGGCCCCAGTAGCTGTCGTAGAGCAACTCGGAGTCGCTCATGAACTCCGGCAGCGGCACCTCGGTGAACAACCGGAACAGCGGGATGAGCAACGCCTGTTGGGGCAGCAGGTTGGCCGCGGTGAACACCCCGAGCAGGACGATGTTGAGCTTCCAACTGAACCGGGCGATCACGAACGCCACGCAGGACGCGAGGAAGAGGGTCAGCAGCACCGCCGGCACGGTGATGTAGACCGAGTTGAGAAAGTGTTGCCCGAACTCCGCCGTGCGCCAGGCGGTGACGTAGTTGTCGAAGGTCCAGCCGCCGAACGACACGTAACCGTTGGCGGCGGTGTAGTCGTAGGAGCGCAGCGACGTCAGCACCGCCCAGGCGATCGGGAAGAGCCAGGCCAGCGAGACGGCGATGAGGAAGCCGTGCAGCAGCAGCCGCAGTGGGGTCAGCTTGCGCCGACGGACCGGAGTGTCGACGCTCATTCCCGGTTCTCCCTCATCACGGTCGCCAGGTAGATGGTGATGAAGACCAGCGAGACGACCAGCATGATCGTCGCCAGCGCCGAGCCGAACCCGATCCGGCTCGCCTCACCCACCACGTTCTGGGTGACCAGCGCGGAGATCAGCTCCAACCCGTTGCGGCCTTTGTTGACCACCCAGACCAGGTCGAACGCGCGCAGCGACTCGATCACGGTCACCACCAGCACGATGATGTTGATGGGTCGCAGCACCGGGAAGACCACCCGGAAGAAGGTGCGGGCGTCGGAGGCGCCGTCCACCGCCGCGGCCTCCCGCAGCGACGGGTCGACGCCCTTGAGCCCGGCCAGGTAGAGCAGCATGATGTACCCGACGTGCCGCCACCCGGAGGCGACCAGGACCGCCCAGATGTTGACGTTCGAGTCGCCGTACCAGTCGACGTTGCTGTTGAACACCGCGTTGATCAGGCCCTGGTCACGGGAGTACAGCAGCTGCCAGACGAAGCCGATGAGCGCCAGCGAGAGCACCACCGGCAGGTAGAGCGCGGTCTGGTAGAAGCGGCTGCCGCGCAGTTCCTTGTCCAACAGCACGGCCAGGAACATGCCGAACGGGGTGGCGACCACGAAGAGCGCCGCCAGCCAGAGCAGGTTGTGCTGGACCGCCGGCACGAAGGGCGGGTAGATGTTCACCACGTCGCTGTAGTTGCGCGCGCCGACGAACTCGATCTCGTTGAGTGGGCCGATGCCGTCCCAGTTGGTGCCGGAGAGCAGCACGGTGGCCGCCGCCGGCAACCAGACGAACCCGGTGACGAGCAGCAGCGGCACGAGCACCATCAGCGTGATGACCACGCGGTCGGTGCGGGACAGGAGCCGTAGCCGCCGACGACGACCACCAGTGGAGGTGGTCGTGGCCGGCGGCGGCACGGCGCGATCCGCTTGGATCAGGGGCAGGTCGGACACGATGTCCTCCCCCTTCCGCCGTCAGTCAGTGAAGATCGACTTTTTCTGGTTCTCGATGGACGAGACGAGCCCGCTGATGTCCTTCGGGTTCTTGATGAACTGCTGGATCGCCGGGATGATCACCGTGGAGGCGAAGTCCGGCCGGGTGTCCCGGTCGAGGAACTGGGCGATCTCGGTGGCCGACCCGACGAGTTCGGCTGCCTTCTTCTGCAGCGCGGTGTAGCCGCCGACGTTCGCGCCGCTGTTGGCGACGAGGATGGCCGGGTCGTTTGTGAGGGTGATGTCCGCGGACTCCTTGCCGCCGAGGTACTCCAGCAGCTTGCGTGCGTTGTCCGCGCTCTTGGGCTTGCGGGCCATCATGTAGCCGTCGATCGGGGCGTCCAGTGCCTTGGCGCCGATGGCCGGGTCGATCTCGGGGAAGGTGAAGAAGTCGAGGTCGTCCTGTTCCTCGTTGCTGAACTGCTGGCCGACGAAGAGGCCGAGCAGGTACATGCCGCTCTTCTTCTGCTGCAACGACTGCGCGGCCTCCTGCCAGGTGCGCCCGAGGCTGTCCGGCTGGTGCAGGGGGAGTAGACCCGCCCAGGTGTCGAAGACCTTCTTGACCTTGTCGGAGGTCCAGGCCTCCTTGCCGGCCATCAGGTCGATGTGGAACTGGTAGCCGTTGATCCGCAGGTTGAGGATGTCGAAGGTGCCCATCGCCGGCCAGCCGTCCTTGTCGGCGAAGGCGATCGGGATCAGCCCGTCCCTCTTCATCTGCGCGCCGAGGTTGGTGAAGTCGGTGATGGTCTTCGGCACCTGGTAGCCGTACTGCTGCCAGACCGACTTGCGGTAGAAGACCGCCCACGGGTAGTACGTCGCCGGGACGAAGTACTGCTTGCCGTCGTCGCCGGTGGATGCCTTCTTGAACGCGTCGGAGTAGCCGGAGAGCTTGCTCCACACGTCGCTGATGTCGCTGGCCAGACCCTTCTGGGCGAAGAAGCGCATCCGGTAGCCGGCGAACCAGGTGAACACGTCGTCCGGCTTGCCCTGCAGGTAGTTGTTGATGTTCTCCTGGAACGTGTTGTGGTCGACCGTGTTGATGGCGACCTGGACCCCGGACGAGGTCTTGAACCCGTCGGTGACCTTGACCAGGACGTCCTTGGGCTTCGGGTCGGACTGGTTCGAACCGAGCGACACGTCCTTCGTGGACCCGCCGGAGCCGGAGTCGTCGCCGCAGCCGGCGAGCAGGCTGGTGCCGAGCAGCGCTCCGGTGCCGGCCGCGCCGGCCAGCAGCGAGCGCCGGTTGAGGCCGGCAACGGAGGGCGGTACGAGCCGAGCCAGGTACTCGGCCTGGGATTGGGGACGGGACATCTGTGCCTCCTGCGGATGAAGAGGTGCTAGTCCAAGGGCCATCAGGGGGTGGTGAAGGCGAATCCGTCGTCGTGATCACACATCGGGATCCACCGAGAATCCACATTGGCGAACACGAACGGCCATTGGGGCATCAAGCTACTCGTCCGCAGGCCACTGTCAAGAGGGATGTTCGCCTCTGATAACCCAGTCGTGACACGGCCGTTACGAGGTAAACGTTGGAAAGAAAGTCGATGTTGGAACCTGTTGACTTGCGTGCTCGACCCGGTGCACCCTCAGCTGTCATGCGGCAATGGCACGGTGACAGCATCTCTTTCGGTGGCGACTACAACCCCGAGCAGTGGCCCGAGCAGACCTGGTCGGAAGACGTCGAGTTGATGCGCCGGGCCGGGGTCAACCTGGTCTCCGTCGGCATCTTCTCCTGGGCACTGCTGGAACCCACGCCGGGCCGGTTCGAGTTCGGCTGGCTGGACCGGGCGCTGGATCTGCTGCACGACGGCGGTATTCAGGTCGACCTGGCCACCGCCACCGCCAGCCCGCCACCCTGGCTGGCCCGAGCACACCCGGAGACGCTGCCCCGCCGGGCCGACGGCGCGATCCTCTGGCCGGGTGGACGACAGGCGTACTGCCCCAGCTCCCCGGTGTTCCGGGAGCGGTCACTGGAGCTGGTACGCGCGGTCGCCGGCCGGTACGCCGAGCACCCCGCCGTGGTGATGTGGCACGTCTCCAACGAGTTGGGCTGCCACAACGCGCACTGCTACTGCGACGTCAGCGCCGAGGCGTTCCGCGGCTGGCTGCGCGAGCGCTACGGCGACCTGGACCGGCTCAACGACGCCTGGGGCACCGCGTTCTGGAGTCAGCGCTACGGCGACTGGGCCGAGATCAACCCGCCTCGCACGGTGACGGCCTTCGCCAACCCCACGCAGCAGTTGGACTTCCTGCGCTTCTCCTCCGACGAGCTGCGCGCCCAACTGCGCGCCGAACGCGAGGTGCTGAGGGCACTGGTCCGTCAGCCGATCACCACCAACTTCATGATCGGCATGGGCGTCAAGCACATGGACTACCAGTCCTGGGCGAACGACGTGGACCTGGTCTCCAACGACCACTACCTGACCGCGGCCGACCCGCAGGCACACCTCGGGCTGGCGCTCGCCGCCGACCACACCCGGGGCGTCGCCGGCGGCGACCCGTGGTTGCTGATGGAGCACTCCACAAGCGCCGTCCAATGGCAGCCACGCAACGTGGCCAAGCTGCCCGGGCAGCTGCGCCGCAACAGCCTGGCGCACGTCGCCCGCGGCGCCGACGGGGTGCTCTTCTTCCAGTGGCGCGCCTCCCGGGCCGGCGCGGAGAAGTTCCACTCCGCGCTGGTGCCGCACGCCGGGCCGGACACCAAGGTGTTCCGCGAGGTCTGCCAGCTCGGCGCGGACCTCAAGGCCCTCGCCGAGGTACGCGGCAGCCGGGTGGACGCCGACGTGGCGATCCTGTTCGACTGGGAGGCGTGGTGGGGCGTCGAGCTGGATTCGCACCCCAGCGTCGACGTGACCTACAGCGATCGGCTGAACGCCCTGTACGGCGCACTGTGGCGGGCCGGCGTGACCGCCGACGTCGTCCACCCGTCGGCCGACCTCAGCGGTTACCGGCTGGTCCTGGCGCCGACCCTCTACCTGGTCCGGGACGCCGACGTCGAGGCCCTGCACCGCTACGTCGAGGCCGGCGGCACAGCGGCCGTCACCTACTTCAGCGGCATCGTGGACGCCAACGACCACATCAGGCTGGGCGGATACCCCGGCGCGTTCCGTGAGCTGCTCGGCGTACGGACCGAGGAGTTCTTCCCGCTGCGCGAGGGTGAGCAGATCCGACTGGACGACGGGAGCACCGCTGACGTGTGGACCGAGTGGCTGCACGCCGAGGGCGCGGAGGTGCTCGCGTCGTACACCGATGGGCCGTTGCCGGGTGTGCCGGCGCTGACCCGGCACCGGGTCGGCGACGGCGCCGCCTGGTACGTCGGCACCCGCCTGGACGAGCCGGCCACCGACCGGCTGGTCGCCCGGCTCGTCGACGAGGCCGGTGTCCGACCGGCCGCGCCGGCACCGACGGGCGTGGAGGTGGTACGCCGACGCGACGGCGATCGCACCTGGCTGTTCGTTCTCAACCACACCGAGTCGGCGGCACGCATCCCGGTGCGCGGCGTCGAGTTGTTGACCGGCGCGCGGTGTGCCGGTGAGCTGACGGTGCCGGCCGGTGAGGTGGCGGTCGTCCGCGAGGATCGGTCCGACGATCAGGCCTGACCCCGACGACGGCCACGGCGTGAAGGAGGTTCCGCAGATGCTCGCCCAGCAGCGGCAGACCGCCATCCTCGATCTGATCCGCCAGCGCGGTGGTGTGCGGGTGAGTCACCTGGTCAGCCGATTCGGCGTGTCCGACATGACCATCCGGCGTGACCTCGAGGTGCTGGCCGAGCGCGGCCTGGTGGACAAGGTGCACGGCGGCGCGACGCTCGCCGGGCCGGGTTCGGCCGAGGAACCCGGCTTCGCGGCGAAGTCGATCCGGCAGCAGGCGGAGAAGCGGGCCATCGCCGAGCGGGCCGCGCGGATGGTGGAGCCGGGGATGGCCATCGCGCTCTCCGCCGGCACCACCACCGCCGCGCTGGCCACGCTGCTCTCCGACGTACGCGGGCTGACCGTGGTGACCAACTCGATCCCGGTGGCCGACGCGCTCTACCAGAACCCGCGCGCCGACCAGACTGTCGTGTTGACCGGCGGCATCCGTACCCCGTCGGACGCGTTGACCGGGCCGGTCGCCGAGGCGGCGATCAGCGCGCTCAACGTCGACCTGCTCTTCCTCGGTGTGCACGGGCTCAGCCCTCGCACCGGCTTCACCACCCCGAACCTGTTGGAGGCCGGGGTCAACCGATGCCTGATCGGCGCCGCGCGCCGGCTCGTGGTGCTCGCCGACCACACCAAGTGGGAGACGATCGGCATCGCCACCATCGCCCCACTGGAGGCCGCCGACGTCCTGATCACCGACGGCGGGCTGCCGGCCGAGGCCCGCACCACGATCGGCGAACAGGTCGGCGAACTGGTCGTCGTGGAGGTTGGTTAGAAGCCCGACCTCGCGCGTGCCCAAACCTTGATCGACTCGGCTTCCTGGAAACCGGGGTGTCCCGGTCACCTGGACACCGCGGTTTCCAGGAACCCGAGTCGACCATGCGGCAGCGCATGAGGCATGGCTCGCGTCGCGACCACGACTGCCGTGACGCACCCGACCACCACCAGCAGCCCGACCGCCGCAGCGACCATGGCTACACGTGCCCGCCTCCCCGTTCTCATCGTCCACGAGGGTAGATGTCGATCTAGGGATCGTCGACGGGCGAGCAGGCTTCGTCGTGGTCGGCCTGCCGCGCGCACCGGTGGCGGTCGGGCAGGACGCGGTCGCAGAACACCCAGTGCCGTACGTGCTGCGCGTCCTCGGCCGAGACAGTGATGCCGCCGGCGTCAATCTGCGGCATCGAGGCCAGCACGCGAGCAAGCGTCCGGGCCAGGTCCAAGGCCCCGACCAGGTCGGCGACCACCACCGGCAGATGGATCACGTACCGGGGCGTCGGCTCCGCCGTCTCGGTGTACGCCTCGACGGCGAATCGCGGCAGCGGTGTGAAGAGCCCGCTGTACTGGTGCTCCCAGCCCGGGCTCACGCCTGACGCCGCTCGGACCAGGCGGTCTGCCAGTCGCGCAGCGCCCGCTTGATCCGCGCGTTCTCCTCGCTCAGTCGAGCGACATCGTGGTGCAGCGTCGCCAGTTCCAACGCGACGCGGTGCAGGAACCGTCGTACCTCCCGGGGGTCCAGCCCTCGTCGGCCGAAACCGACGACGGGGAACTGCCGGTCGCGGACCTGGCTCGGATGCAGCCGCGCCAGCCGAGCGCTGCCGTGGAGCGTGCCGTCGTAGAGCGTGCCTCGGGTCATTCATCACCTCGCGCGTCGTGAATCGGCGGGCGGGTCAGGGTCGCGGGAGCGCCCTTTCCCGTGGTAGTTATTCGTCAAGTCGGTTCGGAGCCGGGATTCGCACATCCCGACGCTCCAGTTGAGACCCGACGAGAGCCCGGTATGCGACTGCCACTCGCGAGGCCGTCTCTCGTCACCTTCTCGGCTGTTGGCACAGCCGCGGTTGCCGTGTTTGCACCGGGCGTCCCCGGGGGCCGGCGATCACCCTCACCCGGAGGCCACATTTCCAGTGGCTTCGGTATTGGTGCAACGACACCAACGAAGTTCGTTTCGAGGGTCCGCGAGAAGAGGGGAACTATGCCCGCCAGGCGTGAATCGTTCGTGCAGACACTGCGGGCCCAGTGGCTCGGCCAGCAGATGCGGCAACTGCGGGAGCATCGCGGTATCACGCTCAAGCAGGCCGCCGAGTTCCTGGAGCGCGACTTCTCCTCGATCGCTCGATGGGAGCGTGCCGAGTGGCCTTTTCGGCGAGGTGTAGTGGTGTCCCTTCTCGACCTCTACGGCGAGCACGATGGGCGCGAGCGGAATCGCTTCATCCAGCTCGCCGAGGATGCCTGGCGAACGGACCGGTGGGACGACGACTACGACGAGTTGGTCGACGCCTCGTTCATCGACTTCCCCTGGCTCGAAAGCAGGGCGGAGCGAATCTGTTCCTGGGATGCCTTCCTCATGCCAGGCCTCATGCAGACGCCGGCCTACGCGGAGGCGGTGATCCGTAACGCGGAGGGGGAGGCGTCGACGGATTTCTCGGTCGGCAAGTGGTTGCAACTCAGGATTGACCGCCAACGCGTGCTGACACGGGAGCCGACCGTCCGTGTGGCCGCGATCATCGATGAGAGCGTGCTGCGCCGACCTGTCGGCGGTCCTGCCGTGATGCGTGGTCAGCTCCACCACCTGGGTGAGCTGATCAGCCAGCCGAACATCGATATTCGTGTGATGCCATCAAGAGTCGGGCTGCATGCCGGCCTCGATGGCTCTTTCGTGCTCTTCAGGATGCCCAAGCCATACCCAGAGGTTGCGTATGCCGAGACGCTGGGCGGGCGCCGCTTCATGGAATCTCCCAAGTCGAAGCGCTACGCCCTTGCGTACGATCGGCTTCGTGATGTCGCGTTGGATCAGCGCGAGGCGGCCAAGCTGATCGCGAAGATCAAGGAGGAACTGCCATGAGTGCAGCCTTGCCGGCGGTGGCCTGGCACGTCAGCACCCGGAGCAACAGCAACGGCGGCAGTTGCGTCGAGGCGGGGCCCGTCCTGGACGGTTCCGGTCGAGTGGCGGTACGGGACAGCAAGGATCGTGCCGCGGCAACCCTCGTCTACCCCGCCGACGGGTGGGCGGCGTTCGTCCTCGGCGTCAAGGTCGGCGAGTTCGGCTAGGGACTGAGCAGTGCCTCGGCGGCCCGTTCGACCAGCCAACGCTCGGCCTCGTCGTACGACCAGCCGCCTTCGTCGACGAGCTGTGGCCAGGAGTGCAGGCCGAAGTAGAACCAGAGCACCTGGGTTGCCTGCTCGACGGTGAGGCCCGGCCGCAGGGCGGACAGCTCGTCGAGGCGGACCGCGCCGACCCGCAGGGCCTGCCGGTAGGTCGCCGCCGCGTCCCGCGCCACGGTTGCCGCGCTCGGGGTCATGCCGGCGGCGGCCTTCATGAGGCGTACCTGCTGGTGGTGGTTCTGGTGGCCGTACCGGGTCCCGGCGCCGATCAGACGCAGGACCTCCCGGGGATCGGTGGCGACCGCGACGGCCGCCACGTTGCGGGTGGTCTCGGGATCGTTGACACCCGCCTCGATCAGTGCCCGTAGCAGGGTCGGCTTGCCACCGACGCTGGTGTACACGGTTGCCACGGCCACTCGGGCGCGCGCGGCGATGTCGTTGATGGTCGTCGTGGCGTACCCCTGGGCGAGGAACAGGTGCTGGGCCGACTCCAAGATCAATTTGCGGGTCTGCTCGGCGCTCTCCTGGCGCCGGCTGGCGCGGGGGTGAGCTGCGGCCATCAGGGCACTATACGGGGGTGTTCATCAGAAGAGTATTCTGATGACTATGCGAGTCCTCTTCTCAAATGTGCCTGCTTTCGGGCACTTCCTCCCGCTCCTCCCGCTGGCCCGCGCGTTCCGTCGCCAGGGTCACGAAGTCGCCGTCGTCACCGCCGCGGGCATGACCCCGCTCATCGCCCCCGAGGGGATCGAGGTGCTGCCGGCCGGCCCCATGCCGGACGTGCTCTTCGCCGAGGTGGGGCGCAAGCTCGGCCTCAACCCGGCGACCGAGCCCACCCCGGAGGCGGTCGCCGAGTTCTTCGCCGGTGTGCGGGTCGACCTGACCGCCGACGAGGCGTTGGCGCAGGCGAAGAGCTGGCAACCCGACCTGATCATCAGCGAGATGGTCGACTTCGTGGGACCGTTGGTCGCCACCAGCCTCGGCGTACCGCTGGCGACCCTCGCCTTCGGACCGTCGGTGCCGGCCGAGTTCACCGACGCCCTCACCGCAGTCGTCCGCTCCCGCTACGAGGAGCGCGGGCTGCCCGCACCCGAGCACACCCCCGCCGGCCGGTGGCTGCTGGACACCTGCCCGCCCGGGTTCCAGTTCGACAACTTCGCCGTACCGTCCGGTGTGGAGCGGATCGCGCTGCGACCCGAGCCCCACCAGTCGCCCGACGTCCCGGCCGGTGGCGGCACCCCACCGGCCGGTGGCCGGCCCCGGGTCCTGGTGAGCTTCGGTACGGTCTTCGCCGACCCCGCCGTCGTCGGCCCACTGCTGGGGGCCCTCACCGACGTCGACGTCGACGTGCTGGCCACGCTCGGCCTCGACGGCAAGCCGGAGGACTACCAGCTCGACTCCGACCGGGTGGAGTTCAGCCCCTTCGTGCCGCTCGCGCAGCTGCTGGAGAACGTCAGCGCCGTCATCTCCCACGGTGGCGCCGGCACCACCCTCGGCACGCTGGCCCGCGGCATCCCCATGGTGGTCGTACCCCAGGGTGCTGACCAGTTCTTCCAGGCCGACCGGGTCGCGGCGTCCGGGGCGGGCCTCGCGCTGATGCCCGGCCAGGCCGACCCGGCAGCCATCGCGGCGGCGCTGCGCCGGCTGCTCGACGAGCCGACGTTCACCGAGGCGGCGCGCCGCCTCAGCGCCGAGATCGCCGCCATGCCGTCGCCTGACGAGGTCGCCGAGCGGCTGCGCGCCGAGGTCATCGGCTGAACCCGCCCCGGGTGCCATGATCGACTCGGCTGCAAGGAAGCCGGGGTGTCCCAGGCGCCTTGGGACACCGCGTTTTCCATGAAACCGAGTCGATCATGGCGAGATAAGACCCCGCCGCCGACCGGTGCGCGTGGCACCATCCGGCGGTGGAGTCGCATGAGGTGGCGGAGTTGTTCGACCAGGCGGTGCAGCGGTTGCGTGCCGTCGTCGAGTCGGGCGAAGTCGACTCCGACTCCGACGACGGGTCTGACCTCCTTCGCCGCCTTACCGACTCGGGCGCGGAGGCCGTCGGGCTGGCCGTCGAGAAGCTCTCCGATCCCGAGCGTGTGGTTCGCGCGGCGGCCTGCGACCTGCTCGGCCTGGCCAGCAGCCTGTACATGGACGTGCGCGAGGAGGCGGCGACCGCCCTGATCCTGCTGGCGGAGCACGAGCCCGACCCCGAGGTGCACTGGTCGATCGCGCGGGCCCTCGGCAACACCTTCGACGCCCGAGCCCTGCCGACCCTGGTGGCCCTCGCGGGCAGCCCCGACACCGACGTGCGTTTTCAGGTCGCGGTCGCCGTGCCGGCGGTGCTCGATGATCCTCCGGTGGCGGCCGGCGAGGCGGTGTTGGTCGACCTGTGCGCCGACTCCGACCCGCAGGTCCGGGAGTGGGCCACCCTCGGCCTGGGCTGGGTGAGCACCGCGGACGGCCACACCGTCCGGCAGACGCTGTGGGACCGCACCCAGGACACCCACCCAGAGGTACGCGAAGAAGGCGCGCGGGGGTTGGCCCGACGGCGGGACCCGAGGGCGCTTCCCCTGGTACGCGATCTGCTCGCGCAGGACGAGGTCCACACGTTCACCTTCCAGGCCGCCGCGTACCTGGCGGACCCGTCGCTGCTGCCGCTGCTCGACGGCTTCGATCCCGGACCTGATCCATGCTCGGTGGCCGCATTCGCCGATCTGGCGGTATCCCGCGCGACGAATACCGCCATATCGGCGATCTGGCACGGAAAGCCACCGCGCCGGCGCGCTTCACAGCCACCTCACAGGGCATCTGGATAGGGTGCCCTTCGAGTCAACGTCCGACTCCATCCTGGATCGGTCGGCTGTCGCACAGGAGTTCCGATGGTCTTCAAGAAGATGTTGAGCGCGTTCGGCGTGGGCGGTCCCAGCGTGGACACCGTGCTGACCAACCCCAACACCCGGCCCGGCCTGACCCTCGACGGGCAGGTCAACCTCGTCGGTGGCGACGCCGAGGCCGCCATCGAGCAGGTGGTGATCGGCCTGGTCACCCGAGTCGAGGTCGAAGGACACGACACCGAGTACGCGGGCACGATGGAGTTCCACCGGATGGTGGTCAGCGGCCCGTTGCAGCTCGCCCCGAAGCAGCAGCTCTCGATCCCGTTCCAGCTGCCGATTCCGTGGGAGACCCCGATCACCGACGTGTACGGGCAGCGCCTGCGCGGCATGACGATGGGCCTGCGTACCGAACTGGCGGTGGCCCGCGCGGTCGACAAGAGCGACCTGGACCAGGTGGCGGTGCACCCGTTGCCGGTGCACGAGCGGATCCTGGAGGCGTTCCAGCGGCTCGGGTTCCAGTTCAAGAGTGCCGACCTGGAGCGCGGTCACATCCGTGGGGTCCAGCAGACGCTGCCGTTCTACCAGGAGATCGAGTTCTTCGCCTCCCCGCAGTACGCGAACACCATCCGGGAGGTCGAGTTGACCTTCGTGACCAGCCAGCGCGGCGTCGAGGTCATCCTGGAGTGCGACAAGCGCGGCGGGTTCCTCAGCGCCGGGCACGACGCGTTCGGCCGCTACCAGGTGTCGCACGCCGACGTCGACCGCGTCGACTGGGCGCAGGTCGTCGACGGCTGGCTGCGCGAGACCACGTCCCGCTACGGCAGCCTCCGCTCGCAGTACGGCCCGAGCCACGGCCACGGCCACGGTCGTGGCGGCATGGGCGTCGGTGGCATGGTGGCCGGCGCGGCGCTCGGTGTCGCCGGCGGCATGATCGCCGGCGAGATGATCGAGGACGCGTTCGAGGGCGACTTCGGCGACTTCGGTGGCGACGAGTAGCGGGTCGACAAGCGACGACAGTGGCCTCCGGGAGTCCTCCCGGAGGCCACTGTTCTTCGCGTGACGCGTCAGTGCTTGTTGCGCTCCCGGCCGGACCGGCGTGCGGAGCCGGCCTTCGACAGACCACGGCTGAGCAGGTAACCACCGGTCAGGATGGTCAGGAACAGCCACGCCTGGTTCGGGTTGTTGATGTTCAGCCCGTTGGCGGTGGTGCCCTTCCAGAACGCGGCGATGACCACGAGCGCGACCGCGGCGGCGTAGACCCAGAATTCCGTCGTCAGGAACGCCTGCTTGGTCTCCGTACCCGGCGACGGCATCGGGTCTCGGTGCCCGTCCCGCATGGACGGCATCTGCTGGGTCTGCATGTCCCGCATCGACGCGGGGTTCTGCGGGTCGTTCATGGGCCGGTTCATCGGCCGGGTGGAAGCAGCCTGCGTGCTCATCTGGTCCTCCTCAGGATGCGATGAGTCGTAGCCTTCCCTCGCCCCGCTACCGCGTTTCGGCCACGGCACGGTTCGCTTTCGTGGCGGGGACAACCCCCGACTACCCGAGGCCCCGGAGCAGGTAACACCGATCGCCGGCCGGAAAAATCCGGCCGGCGATCGGGTGTCGAGCGGGTCAGCGCAGGCCGTTGCGGATGGCCACGCTCACCAACAGGTCCGGGTCGTCGGTGATGATGCCGTCGACGCCGAGGTCGATGACCCGCTGCATCACCGTGGCGTCATCGACGGTGTACGGGATCACCTTCAGGTCGTCCCGCGTCTGGAGGGTCCGGACGTCCGGTCCGTGGAAGTATGCCGGGTTCTCCCGCAGGTACCAGTCGGCCGAGGCGACAGTGCCCTGCTTCGGGTCGTGAACCTGCCAGTTGGCCGACACCGTGCCAGCGCCGGCGGCCCGGGTCAGCTTGCCCAGGTCCTGGTACTTCCACCAGTCCAGCCCACCGGTCCACGGGCTCTTCACCGACGGGTTGCCGTACGCCGCCTGCAACGAGCACTCGTCGGCGAGGGTCGCGCACTCGGCCGGGCCGTACTGCCAGACCAGCGCGACCGTGCCGATCCGCCGGTCGAGCTGGCGGGCGTAGGTGATGGTGCGCCAGTCGAACGACTGGATGGTGGCCCGGTTGGTGAAGCCGGCGCGCTGGATCGCGTCGACCAGCTTGCGGGTGAAGCTGCGGTACGGCTCGGTGTCGTCCACCACCGGGCTGATCTTCGTCTCGATGTTCATCCCGATGTCACTGCGGCCACTCGCCTTCACCAGGGCGAAGACCTCGTCCAGGGTCGGGATCCGGGCACCCGGGGCGGGCACCTGCGCGGGCAGTTCCGGCAGCGTCTTCGTGCCGCAGTCGACGGTCTTGAGCTGCGCGAGGGTCAGCTCGTGCACGGGCTTGCCCACGTACGGGAACATGCGGTCACCGCGGCGCACCGGCTTGGTGTCGACGCAGTGCGACCCGTTGACCGTGCGGTCGTGCAGCACCACGAGCTTGCCGTCGGCGGTCACACCGGTGTCCAGCTCCAGCGTCGAGATGGCCCGGTTGGACAGCGCGTTCGCGAACGCCGGCAGGGTGTTCTCCGGCCGGGTGGCCCGACCGCCGCGGTGCGCCTGGATGTCGAACGGCGACGTGTACGCCTTCGGCAGCCGGTAGCCGCGCTGCGCCAGCAGGCCGCGCAACCGGTCCGGGTAGTCGGTGATGATGCCGTCCACGCCGTCGTCGATGAGCTTGGCCATGGTCGGCACGTCGTCGACGGTCCACGGGATCACCTTGATCCCGTAGCGGTGCGCCTGGGCGACCATCTCCTTGGTGACGTACGGCTGGTAGCCCGGGTCGGTGACCGTGCCGTTCTGCGGCATCCCGTGCACCGGCGAGAAGGCGCTGGCGCCGAAGCTGCGGATCGCCTTGATCGGGTCGCCGCCGAAGTCGTCGATGTCCAGCCCACCCAGCCACGGCGAGGCGCCGGGCTTGCCGGTCTGCAGGAAGTCGTAGTTGGTCAGGGCGACCAGCGGCAGCTTCGGCTCGACCTGACGCATGCGCATCAGCGCGCCCCAGTCGAAGCTCTGGATGGTGACCTGCTTGAGCAGGCCGGCGGCGCGGATCTCGGCCGCGGTGACCCGGACGAACTGCTCGCGGGGCGCGGTCTCGGTGGGCGCCCCGGCCTCGACCTTGGTCTCGACGTTGAGCTTCACGTCCTTCGCCCGGTAGCGGTTGACCAGCGCGAAGACCTCACGCAGCAACGGCATCCGGGCACCCGGGGCGGCAACCTGTCCCGGCTTGTCCGCGAGCGTCTTCGACCCGCAGTCCAACGAGCGCACCTGGGCCAGGGTCAGCGTGTTGATGTACTTCCCGACGTACGGGAACTCCGGGTCGCCGGGCGTCACCGGGGTGGTGTCGACGCACTTGGCGCCGCTGATCTTCCGGTCGTGGGTGACGACGGCCTGACCGTCCTCGGTGATCTGCACGTCCAGTTCGAGGGTGCTCACCCCGAGCTGGAGGGCGTTGCCGAAGGAGGCGAGGGTGTTCTCCACCCGCAGCCCCAGGCCGCCCCGGTGGGCCTGCACGTCGAATGTCCGGTCCGGTCGCGGCTTCGCCTGGGCGGGCACCGCGAGCCCGGTCGTCACCGTCGCGGCCACCAGAGCCGCGACGGCGGTACGGCGTACTGTGCGCACGCTGTCATCCCCTCCTGCCGGCGGGCATCTCCCACCGGTCGCCGGACAGCATGGACATCTCGCGCGGCGGGAAGGCGGCCAGCGGACGGCGCGACGGTGAACCGCCGTGGACGACCGCTGGTCAGGTCGGGTTTGGCTGGCCGGTGACCGGGCACGCAGTCAGTTCCACAGCTTCTGCGAGGTGATGGACGTGCGTGAGGACGACATGCGGCAGAACGCCGCCCGCGAGGCCGAGGACCGGATCGCCGGCGGCGTGTACGGCAAGGGCGCCCTCGACGAGGTGACCGTGCCCCGCACCGATGTGGAGAGCCAGATCCAGCGCGACGACCCGTTCGATCCGGCGAAGGAACGGATCGACCCACAGGTGCTGCGCGACGGCGGCCCCGTCGGTGGGCAGGGCGCGGTGACCACCACCGGTGGCACCGCCGGGCCGGCGAGCGTGCGCCGAGTGGCCCGCCAACCCGAACGGCATCCGGGCAAGGCCGCCCCGACCACCAACGGCGACGCCACCACCGGCGGCCTGAGCACCCCGATGGGCGGCGGCACCAGCGATCAGTCCACCTCAGCAACCGGCCCAGCAAAGTCCATCAGGGACAAATCCAACGACTAACCCCACCCACCCGCCCCC